>NZ_JBSFDA010000232.1:0-12980 GCF_053593675.1 Streptomyces sp. NPDC002156
GTGATCGCCGACTGGCCCGGCGGCACGCGCTTCCGGGGGACGCCACGGCTGACCGTCGATCCGACGTGCCGGGACGCGCCGCCCGACGGACAGGTCGGGCACGGGCGGACCCCGTGGCTCGCGCTCGCCGCGCTGCTCTGCGCCGTACCGCTCGTGATCGCCTTCACCCTGCGCCCCGGCGTGTTCGCCAACGACCACCGGCTGCGCGTGCGCAACCCCTTCCGGGTCATCGTGCTCCCCTGGGGCCAGGTCGCCGGGTTCCGGTCCAGCTTCTCGAACGAGGTCGTCGTCGAGTCCGGCGCCAAGTACCAGCTCTGGGCCGTACCGGTCTCGCTGCGCGCCCGCAAGCGCGCCAACCGGGCCACGATGCGTGAGGCTCGAGAAGCAGGTGGGGGCCGACCCGGGCTGTCCATCGTGCCGCCGGGGCCCACCCGGGCCCAGACCGACCAGATCATGGACGACCTGGAGCAGTTGCGGGAGGCCCGGGAGAAGGCCGCCACCTCCCAGGGCGAGGTGACCGTGAAGTGGGCGTACGAGATCATGGCGCCCGCCGCCGCGGGCGCCGTACTGCTGGCGATCCTGCTCGCGGTCGGCTGAGCCGCGTGACCTTCCCCGACGAGCCGCTGCGGCTGCCCCTCACCGCCATACCCGACGGCTGCCAGGACTGGACCACCGTCCGCGCTGCCCGCTGGTCCGCCGCCCTGCCCCCGCGCTGGACCTTCCTGCGGGTGCGCCGCTCGGTCGCGGCCGGCCTCGCCACCCTCGTGCTGTGCGTGGGCGCCCTGGTGGCGATGGCCGGCGGTCTGTGGCCGTTCGTCGCGGCCGGGTTCGCCGTGTACGTGCTGTGGGTGCTCGCCCGGCCCGAGTTGGTGTGGGCCGGCGCGCCCCTGCTGCTGCTCGCCCTCGCCGTCGAGGCCTCCTCGAAGTCCTGGGCGCTGACCGCCTTCGGCGTGCTGGTCGTGCTGGGCTCCTGGGCCGTCGTGGCCGTACGGCTGCGGGCCCGGAGCGAGCAGCTGGATCGGGCCGTGGCTGCCGCCGGGGGCGTCGCCGTGCCCGTGCCGGGCGCCGGGGCTCCCGTACGGCGTGGGCGGGTGCTGTTCGCGCTGGGGTTCGTCGTGCTCGCGCTCGGCGCGCTGACCGGGGGCACCGCCGGACTCTGGGGCTCGACCGAGGACCAGCAGGGCGCCTGGGTCGTCACCGTCTTCCTGGCCGGCCTTGGCATCACCGCGCTGGCCTCGGCCTGGCTCGGCCGACAGCGGGCGGGCGCCCTGCGCGGGGTCCCGGTCCCGGTGCTCCGTGTGCTCGTCCGGGACGACGCGCAGGGCGGTACGGAGGTGTACGCCGCCGACGATCCCGCCGCCGAGCGACCCCTGTTCACCGTCGACCTCGCCTCCTTCGACGAGGACGACGAAGAAGAAGAGGAGGACGGGGAAGAGGACAGCGACGGTGACGACTCCCTTCAGCGTGTGCTTCTCGGGCTCGACGACGACACCTTCGGGCCCGTACGGGAAGCGGTTCTCTACGGTGCTCCCTTCGACGGCGCCGAGGTTCTCGTCGTCAGCGCCGACGAGGATCCCGAGCAGCCGCCGCTGACGGAGTGGTCGGAGGGGCCCGTACGGCCGCTGTCGCCGGACGCGGGTCGCCGACGTGCCGCCCGGCAGCGTGAACAGGCCGCCGACAGTCTCCAACTGGAGCTTCAGGGGCGGGAGTTGGCCGAGCAGCAGGCTGCCGTCAGCAAGGTGCGGCACTGGCGGGCGGGGTGGCTGGACTGGGTGGCCACCGCGTTTCTCGTGCAGTGGGGACTGTGGCTGAGCTGGGCCTGGTTCGGCGACTCCGGGCTCTCGTCGTGGAAGCTGGCGCTCATCCCGCTGCTCGGGCTGTACGGGGCCGTCCGCGTCCCCCAGAAACTTGCCTGGCGTATCACCGCCGACCGGTCCGGCCTCTGGGTCGCCGGGCTGCGCGGGCCCCGCCATGTGCCCTGGGACGACCTCCGGTTCGTACGGCGGCGGTCCCTGGAGCTGAAGATCGACTGGCGGGGCGGCGACTGGACGGTCTCCGCACCCCGCTGGGACCGGCTCCAGCGGCGCTGGGGGCTGACCCATCCGTACGACGCGCTGGCCGCCGAACTCACCGCCATGCGCCTCGACCCCGAGCTGCGGCCGATCGGGGAGAGCGGCGTGGCCGAGCGGGGGCGGGCCGTCTGGCCGGTGGCCGCGGTGCTCGCGGGCGCGTGGGTCGTGGCGCTGGTGGCGTGGAGCTGACCGGGCGTCGTCGCGGCCGGGTGCTTCTCCCGTAAATTCCGTCTCAAATGGCGACTACGGCTGCTGTGGCAACGTTGTCCTGGTAGCCGCAGCGAGCACTTTCCCTGTGGCTGTCCTAGGGGTTTCCTAGGGACCACTTCGAGGTGAACCGTGTCATGGGCCGACAGTTTCCCCTGTCAACTGCCACTGACCGCTCAGTAGATTTGCTGTCGCCGCCCCACATCGCCGTACCTGCGGTTTTCTCTCATCTACGGGCGGCGGGGGTGGGGACATGGAGCGGTCGGGCAGAGCGGGCGCGGCGGGCAGAGCGGGGAGAACCGCCGCCGTCGCGTCGGGCATGAGATGTCAGATCGACATCAACGGGGAGGGCCGGTTCGGCTGGCGGTTAGTCGCGCCCAACGGGCGGGCGGTCGCCGTGTCGGTGACCTTCCAGGACACACACGCGCGCTGTCGCGCCGCCTTCATCAGGCTGTGCGCCTATCACGCGGACACCTCGGGCGGAATCCAGCACAGCGCCGGGGGCGGCGGCTGGGTGTGGGTGCTGTGGGACGGGCAGGGCCGTCATCTCGCCGCCTCCGCGCGGACGTACGAGCGGCACGCGACCTGTCGTTCCTCCTATGAGCGCTTCCGCGGGATGCTGCCCGAACTGAGCACGGTGGGACCGGAGTTGTGGGGCGAATCCTGACGTAAGCGCGAACGGAAGCGGTGCTACCGGGGGTGGTGCGGCGGAAGTTGCCCCCAGGGCACCTCTCGTTAACCCTTCGGGATGCGCATGTCAATCGGGGGCTCGGAACGTCTGGATCGTGCCCTTGCCGAGAAGAACCAGACAGCCGCAGCCCGCGCTCGCCGCGGCGGGCTCGGCCGACGACGTGCCCAGACGGCTGTACGCCGACCCCGGGCTGCCCGACCGTGTGTTCCGTGCCGTCCTGCGCTCCGGTGGCGGGCTCGTGCTCACCGTCATGCTGCTCGTGGGCGGCTTCCTGCTGTACCGGGCGTGGCTGGCGCTGGACAGGGCCGGCTGGTCGTTCCTGACGACCGCCCAATGGGCGCCGGACAGTGGGCGGTTCGGGATCGCGGCGGTGCTGGTCGGGACCGTCCTGATCGCGTCCGTCGCCGTCTGTGTGGCCGTACCGCTCGCCACGGGTGCCGCCCTGTACATCTCCGAATACGCGCCTGCCCGGCTCAGGCAGACACTGATCAGCGTCGTCGACCTGATGGCCGCGGTCCCGTCCGTGGTCTACGGCCTGTGGGGGGTGTTCTTCCTCCAGGACAAGGTCCTGCCCGTCTCCCGCTGGATCTCCGCCTACTTCGGCTGGATCCCGGTCTTCGACGTCCAGGGCGCCGACCCGGACGACCCGTTGGCGTCCGCCAGCGTGTACACCTCCTCGACGTTCATCGCCGGGCTCGTGGTCGGGATGATGATCGCGCCGATCGTCTGCTCGATCATGCGCGAGGTCTTCTCGCAGGCACCGGCCGGTGAGCGCGAGGGGGCGTACGCGCTGGGCGCGACCCGCTGGGGCATGATCCGCAGCGTCGTCCTGCCGTTCGGCAAGGGCGGCATGATCGGCGGCACGATGCTGGGGCTCGGCCGTGCGCTCGGCGAGACCATCGCCGTCCTCATGATCATTTCGCAGACCTTCGACATCCAGTGGCATGTCCTGCAGGCCGGCACCAGTTCCGTCTCCTCGCTGATCGCGCTGCGCTACGGCGAGGCGAGCGAGTTCGGTATGTCCGCGTTGATGGCGGCGGGTTTCGCGCTGTTCATGATGACGCTCGTCGTCAACTTCGCCGCGTCGTCGATCGTCGCTCGGTCGCGTTCGGGCGCGTCGAGTGATGCGTGAGGTTTCGCTGGGGTGCGCCGATGTGCCGTCTGTCTGCTGTCTGCTGTCCGCGGCGCCGTCGTGGCTGGTCGCGCAGTTCCCCGCGCCCCTTTGGGGCGCGGTCGCGCCCAAACGACCCGTCCGCGCCCGGACGTCACAGCCGCGCACGACCTCTTCAGGGCGCGGTCGCGCCCGGGCGGCGCAGCCGTGCAGCCCTTTTCTCCCAGTTCTCTTCAGGAATGAGTTCGATCATGACCGTTGCTCCTGAAGCGCCCGGGGCGCGGCAGGTGTCGAGGCGTTCGCGTACGGTGCTGCCCGGGCCGTCGCGTAGCGCCGATCCGGGCGGTGAACGGCGTCGTGCCCTCACCTCGTTGCGTGACACCGATGTGTACGCCGTGATCGGGGCCGCTTCCGCCGCGCTCTCGCTGACCTGGCTGCTGTTCGTCTGGCTGCTGCCGTTCAACGGTCCGGTCGGGTTCGTCGTGATGGCGTACGGCCTCTTCCTGCTGGTGTACGCGCTGCTCGTCTCCCTCGACGAGGACGGCCCGGCCGTGGTCGACCGGATCGCGGCGGCCATGGTGCGGTCGATGGGGTTCCTGATGGTGGCGATCCTCGTGATCGTCGTCGTGTACGCGCTCGTCCAGGGCCGCACGGCTCTGGTGCACCTGAACTTCTTCACCGAGGACATGACACTGGCGGGCCCGCTGGAGCCGCTCACCATCGGCGGTGCCCTGCACGCGGCGGTCGGCACCCTCATCATGATCACCATCGCGCTGGCGATCACCGTGCCGGTCGGCCTGGTCTGCGCGGTGTTCCTCACCGAGGTGCCGGGCCCCTTCTCGCGCTTCGTCCGCACCATCGTCGAGGCGATGACGGCGTTGCCGTCGATCGTCGCGGGCCTGTTCATCTACGCGACCGTGATCCTGAGCCTCGGCGTGGACCTGGGCGGCTTCGCCGCGGGGCTCGCCCTCTCGGTGATGATGCTGCCGATCATCATCCGCGCCGCCGACGTCGTCATCCGCCTGGTGCCCGGCACCCTGCGCGAGGCGAGCTACGCCATGGGTACGTCCCGCTGGCGCACGGTGTGGCACGTCGTCCTGCCCACCTGCCGCTCCGGCCTGACCACCTCGGTGATCCTCGGCACCGCGCGCGGCATCGGCGAGACCTCGCCGGTGATGCTGACCTCGGGCATGACCCAGGAGCTGAACCTCGATCCGTTCCACGATCCGATGCTGGCCCTCTCGTTCGCGACCTTCGAGTACGTCAAGTCGCCCGAACCCACCATGATCGCCCGCGGGTTCGGTACGGCGTCGCTGCTCATGGCGCTGGTGCTCGTGCTGTTCGTGGCCGCGCGCGTCATAGGCGGCCGCGGACCGGGGCAGTTGACCCGCCGCCAGGAACACCGCCGCGTGATCGCCTCGCGACGTGACGCGCGTCGCTTCGCCGAGCGGGCGGGGCGGACGACGCCGGCCACGGCACAGGCCGCCCCATCCACTCCGCCCGCCACCTTCCGTACGCAACCGGGGAGTTCGTCGTGAAACCCGCCGCTCGTTTCCGTCTGGCGGCCACCGTGCTGTCACTGCTGTGCGCGCTGTCCGCCGTACAGACACCACCGGCCGCAGCGGCCACCTACGCGAAGATCACCGGCGCGGGGTCGACCTGGAGCTCCAACGCCGTCCAGCAGTGGGTCCGCAACGTCAAGGCCAACTACGGCATGACGGTCAACTTCACCGCCAACGGCTCCTCGCAGGGCCGTGAGCAGTTCAAGAACAACACCGTCGACTTCGCGGTCTCCGAGATCCCGTACGGCCTGAAGGAACAGGGCATCACGGACCAGCCGCCGACGCGCGACTACGTCTACATGCCGATCGTGGCCGGCGGTACGGCGTTCATGTACAACCTCAAGATCAACGGCAAGATGGTCACCAACCTGCGGCTGTCCGGCCCGGTCGTCGCGAAGATCTTCACCGGGAAGATCACCCGGTGGAACGACTCCGCGATCCGCGCGGACAACCCGGGCCTGACCCTGCCGGCCCGCCAGATCGTCCCGGTGGTCCGCTCCGACGGCTCCGGCACCAGCGCGCAGTTCACCACCTGGATGTCCAAGCAGTACGGCTCCATCTGGAGCGACTTCTGCGGCCGTACCGGCCGGGGCAGCGGCAACTGCGGGATGACCTCCAACTATCCGCTGCTCAGCGGCTCCGCCATGGTCTCCAAGTCCGGCTCGCTCGGCGTCTCCGGTCATGTGCGCCAGCCGTCCGGCGAAGGCGCCATCACCTACGTCGAGTACTCCTACGCCAAGAACACCGGCTTCCCCGTGGCGAAGGTGCTCAACAAGGACAACTACTACGTCGAGCCGACGGCCGCGAGTGTGGCGGTGGCCCTGACCAAGGCCGAGATCAACCAGAACAAGCAGTCCGTCAACTACCTGACCCAGATCCTCGACAAGGTCTACGCCAACCAGGACTCCCGCACCTACCCGCTGTCCAGCTACAGCTACATGATCATGCCCACGAAGGAGGAGGACGGCTTCACCGCGGCCAAGGGCAACTCCCTTGGCACGTTCAGCCGTTACTTCCTGTGCGACGGCCAGCAGCAGGCCGAGCAGCTGGGCTACTCGCCCCTGCCGAAGAACCTCGTCGAGGCGGGCTTCGAGCAGATCCGCAAGGTGCCGGGCGCGCCGACGGCCTCGATCGACATCACCAAGTGCCGCAACCCCACCTTCTCGGGCGGCGTCAACACCCTGGTCAAGAACGCTCCCTTCCCCAAGGCCTGCGACAAGAAGGGCCCCACGCAGTGCTCCACCGGCACCGCCGGCGCGGCGAACCAGGAGACCCCGGTGAAGCCGGGCGCCACCAGCGGCGGCAGCGGCAGCGCCTCCGGCGGTACGTCGTCGACCGGCGGCTCCGGCACGGGCGGCTCGGGCGGCAGCGGTACGAGTGCCAGTGGCGGCACGACCGGCGGTACGGACGCGGATGGTGACGGTACGCCCGATGCCACGACCGGCGCCGCGGCCGGGGGCACCTCCGGCGGCACGGTCGACCCCGACACCGGCGAGCTGGTCAGCGCCGACGGTACGGGCACCGGCGGCGACACCTCGATCGTCGCCAACCCCGTCAGCCTCGCCTCCGGCGATTCCTTCGGGCTGCGCGGCGCGCTGATGGCGCTGTCGGCCGTCCTGCTCGTCGCGGTGGTCGTCGGACCGCCGCTCACCGCGCGGGCCCTCGCGGCACGCACCCGCCGCAAGGGGGAGTACTGATGAGCCGGCCGACACCGCCGAAGACACGGATGCCGGTCCCGCGACCGGGAGCGGCTCCCGGCCGCCGACGGCTCACGCTGGGCATGGGAGCCCTGCTGGCCGCCCTCGTCCTCGCCCTGCTGCCGCTGCCCGAGGGCGCGGACCAGGCGCGGGCGGCGACCGCCGAGAGCTCGGCGGTGACCAAGAGCGGGGCGCCGGGCCCGTACGACGACTTCTCGGATCTCAAGGTCACCGTGCACCAGACGAAGGGCCTGCGCTGGCAGGGCGTCAAGGTGTCGTGGACGGGCGGGAAGCCCGCGCCCGTGCTGGGCAAGTTCAACTTCCTGCAGATCATGCAGTGCTGGGGCGACGACCCGGACAAGGGGCCGGACCGCAGACAGTGCGAGTTCGGGAACGAGGCCAGGATCCCGCCGGGGACCAGCCGGGACGTCTCGCCCACGACCGACCCCCAGGAGACGGACGACTTCACGACGGACCCGCGCGGGAACACCTTCGTGCCCTTCCGGCCGGTGTCGGGGCCGTCGACCACGTCGAGGCTCGACACCACCTACTTCAGCGCCGGGGACACCAACTCCCTCTCGTGGCTGCCCAATGACGGCAAGGGCGAGGGCGAGGCGGTCTTCGAGATGAAGTCCTCGCTGGAGTCGGAGTACCTGGGCTGCGGGGCGCGCACCACGGCGTCCGGCGCGGTACAGCCCTGCTGGCTGGTCGTGGTGCCCCGGGGCGAGCACGAGCCGGACGGGGTCTCGGACGTCAGCAGACCGACCCTCACCTCGGCGCTCAGCCGGTCCAACTGGAACCAGCGGATCGTCTTCCGCCTCGACTTCGAGCCCGTCACGAACACCTGCGACCCGGACAAGCCGGAGCGCGTGATCATGGGCTCCGAGCTGGCCACCGACGCGACCACGGCATGGCAGGGCGAGCTGTGCAGGACCGGCACCCACCGGTTCACCTACACCCAGTCCGGTGAGGAACTCGCCCGGAACGTCGTGCTGGCACCGAGCGACTCCTCGGCGGGACTCGCCATGACGCTGGATCCCGTCCAGGCACCGGAGGGGGCGGCACCGGTGGTGCACGCACCGGTCGCGGTCAGCGGTCTGACGATCGGGTTCGTCTGGATGTACGAGAAGGGGACCTTCAACTACGCGCCGTTCAAGGAGGTCAGACTCAACCAGAGACTCCTGGCCAAGGCGCTCACCCAGTCCTACGCGAGCACCATGGTCTCCTCGCAGGACGCCGTTCCCGACTACCTCACCGGAAACCCGAGATACATCGGCGGAGACCCGGAATTCCTGAAGCTCAATCCTGCTTTCGACGGGAACGACTTCAATTCTCCGATCGGTCTCGTCATCACCTCGGAGAACA
The DNA here is from genome assembly GCF_053593675.1 of Streptomyces sp. NPDC002156. Lineage (NCBI taxonomy): Bacteria > Bacillati > Actinomycetota > Actinomycetes > Kitasatosporales > Streptomycetaceae > Streptomyces > Streptomyces sp. NPDC002156. Next base: position 8,706 of record NZ_JBSFDA010000232.1, read on the forward strand.
CCGACTCGGCCCGCATGATGTGGGAATACATTCTGGCGGACCCGGCCGCGCGGGAGTTCATCAAGGGGGAAAAGGATCCCTGGGGAATGAAGGTCAACCCCGAATACCTCAAGGACGGGGTGATCACGGACTCCCTGGACTACTTCCCGAAGGCGGACCTCACCCCCACGACCGTCGAGTGCAGCGGCGGGGCCGCCGGCCTCACCATGGCCCGTACCGGGCAGGAGGTGGTCCCGTACGCGACGGACATGCACGAGGCGGCGGTGAAGATCCGCCGGGGTGACATCGGCACCGCCTACGAGTGCACCGTCAACCAGAGCATCACGAAGTGGGCGACCGTCGAACGCGCGACCCCGGTGACCCAGCGCCAGATGGGCATCGTGGACAACGCGTCCGCCGTGCGGTACCAGCTGAACGCCGCCGCCCTGCCGAACGCGGACGGGGAGTACGTCAAGCCGACCAACGACTCCCTGCTCAAGGCGGTCGCCGAGATGCCCGACTCGGAGGTGGCCGGCGTCAAGGCGGCCGACCCCGCCAGGATGACGGACGGCGCCTATCCGCTGGCCGCCGTGGTGTACGCGGCGGCCTCACTGGGCCAGGCGAAGGACGCCCGGCAGGACTACGCCAAGGTGATCAGGTACGCGGCCGGCGACGGCCAGACCCAGGGCACCGCGAGCGGCCAACTGCCGTACGGATACGCCCCGTTGCCCGCTGCCATGCGTACGCAGGCCCAGCAGGCCGCCGACCGCCTGGAGAAGGGCGTCGTCGCGTCCACGGAGTCGCCGGGCGCCGGTACGACCGACCCCGACGGCGAGCCGGGCGGAGGCAGCGGCACCGGCACCGGCGGGGGCGACGGCGGCCTCGGCGGCGGTACGGACACCGGCGGCACGACCGGCGGCGACTCGGCCGGGACGGCGGGCGCCGCCGCGCCGGACCCGGACGCGTCGGACACCTCCCGGCCCTCCGTCACCTCGACGGATCCGGCGAAACAGAACGTGGCGCAGTCCGGTGGATTCACCCCCTCGGACATGCTCGGGCTCATCCGCTGGGTGGTCCTCGGAGTGCTGATCGCGGGCGGCGTGGCAGCGCTCGCAGGCCCGGTCATGCTGCGGCTCTCCGTCCGCCGGGGGACGGCGGGGGCGACGGCCCCGTGAATTCCCTTGGTGTCACGTAGGAAACCGATTCGTCATCTGACGAGCGGCTGGAATTGGTGGCCGCCGGTGCGAATTCATGGAATTTTCTTACCTGTCGGCCGACGGGTCGGCTACGGAAAAGAATCCGGATTCTGCTCGACCGTTTATTGCTCGACCGTCATGTGCTCGACCGTCCTTTGCTCGCAATCCGTTTCCACGGAGGAGATCAGAAGTGAACGTCAAGTCTCTCGCATTCGCCGGTGCCGTTGTCGGTGCCGCCGCTCTCGGCCTCAGTGTCATGGCCCCCGTGGCCTCCGCCGACCCGGCCGCCGGCGACTACCGTGTTCTCGCCGGTGTCGGCTCCGACACGACGCAGGACGTTCTCAACGGCCTCGGCGACTCCGTCGACGGCGGCACCCTGATCGCGTCGTACGACGCGACCCCCGCGGGGAACATCAAGACCCGTGCGAACGGCTGCACGATCGCCCGTCCGAACGGCTCCTCGCAGGGCGTCACCGCGCTGAACAACGACATCGACACCAGCGCGGGCTGTCTGGACTTCGCCCGCTCGTCCCGTGGTGTCGTGACGGCCGGCGACGACCTGACCTGGATCCCGTTCGCCTCGGACAAGCTGACGATGGCGGTCCGTGCGGACAGCCCGCTGAACGACGCCGACGGCCTGGACGTCAGCACGGCCCAGCTCAAGGCCATCTACGAGTGCACCCAGACCAGCCTGAACGGTTCCCCCGTGACCCCGCTGCTGCCGCAGAGCGGCTCGGGCACCCGCAGCTTCTTCCTGGCCCAGATCGGCAACCCCACCCTCGGCACCTGCGTCGGCACGATGCAGGAGCACGACGGCCGGGCGCTCACCTCCACCGCGCACATCGCCCCGTACTCCGTGGCGAAGTACGTCAGCCAGACCGGCGGTCTGGTCGAGGACGTGCACGGTGACACCGTCCTGGGCACGATCGACGGCGGCGAGTACAGCCGCACCGTCTACAACGTCGTCGAGACCGACCGGCTGGGCGAGGCCGGCATCGCCGACACCTTCGTGGGCGCCGGCTCCAAGGTCTGCGCGGACACCTTCACGATCGAGCTCTACGGCTTCGGCACCGTCACCAACTGCGGCAGCACCGCCCTCACGGGCGAGAACTGATCGCCGCGCAGCAACCCCGCACAACGGCCGGGCACCCATCGGGTGCCCGGCCCGGCGGCGTATCCGCCCGTACGGACAAGAACAGAAGTGCACCCGAAACCCCGTGGGGGGACCACCACATGAACCACCGACTGGCACAACTCAGATCGCCGGTAGCGCTGTTGACCTGCTGCGCGCTGCTGTGCGCCGCCCTGGCCGGGATGGTCGCCTTCGCGGGCCGGGCCAGCGCCGCCGCCGAGACCATCGGCACCTTCACCCTCAGCCCGGACACGGGATCGATCTCGGCCGATCTCATGGCCACGTCCGCGACGTCGAGCGCCGGCTGCCCGGACCCCGCGTCCGGCCAGACCGCGAACCAGCCCCTCCTGTGGGCGCTCAACCCGGCCAACCTCGCCCAGGGCCTGAAGATCGCCGACGCCACGGCCACGATCCCGACCGGCACGGCTCCTTTCACATCGAGCCTCAAGGCCGCGGCCCCCGTGAAGAGCCTGGAGACGGCGTTGCGGGCCTTCGTGAAGACGGAGTCGCTCGACGGCACGTACACGCTGGGCCTGGCCTGCCGCAGCGGGCTCACCACGTCGGCCCGCTTCCTCGCCAAGATCCGGATCGTCGGCACCACCTGGACCCTGCTCCAGCAGAAGACCACCTCCGTCGCCGTGAGCGCGGCCGACGGCGTGTCCGTGGGCGGCGACCTCAAGCTGAGCGCCACCGTGACGCCCGCCGAGGCGCCCGGCACCGTGGAGTTCAAGGAGGGCGAGACCTCGCTCGGCACGGCGAACGTGACGGGCGGCACCGCCGAGACCACGATCAAGGCACCGGCGGTCGGCGGCCCGCACACGTACACGGCCGTCTTCAAGTCCAGCGACCCCGAGGCCTACAGCGACGGCCAGGGAACCGACCCCGTGAGCATCGGCTACCTCCTCACCGCCAAGGACGCCGACGGCAAGGCCCTCGGCGACAAGCCGACCCTCACCGTCGGACAGACCGTGAAGATCACGGTCAAGGGCTTCACCCCGGGGTCCACGGTCAAGGTCGTGCAGTCCCCGGGCACCGGGGCGACGTTCGCGGACGCCACCGCTGACGCCGACGGGGCGGTCGTCGACTACGCGTACACGGTGCCCGACCGCACCCTCGCCGGTGACACCCAACTGCTCCTCGAAGAGGGCGGCTCCGCCAACAACCGGGCGACCTTCACCTTCGTCAGCGCCGACGCGGAACCCTCCCCCGACCCCACCACCCCCGCCGACATCGAAGTGACCGACGAGGACGGCACAGTCCTCGACGCCAACCCCAACCTCGCCGCTGGCCAGACAGTGAAGATCACCGCCCGCGGCTACACCAAGGATGCCGCGGTCAAGGTCACCCTCGCCGACAGCGAGGAGACCTTCGAGAACGCCGAGGCGAACACCGAAGGGACCGTCGAGGGCTACGAGTTCACCGTCCCGAAGAAGATCGAGGACGGCGACCACGTGCTGACCCTGGCCGAGGACAAGACCGACGGGAAGAGCGTGGAGTTCGCGTTCACCACCGGCGACGTCGCCGGCGAGAGCCCCGAGCCCTCCCCGTCCGACTCGGCCTCGGACGACAACACCGACGGCGGTACGGACAGCGGCGGCACGGACACGGGCGGCACCACCGGCGGTGACACAGGCGGTGACACAGGCGGTACGGGCGGCGGCACAGGCTCCATGGCCTCCACCGGCGCCCAGGTCGGCGCGATCGGCCTGACCGCCCTCGCCCTGCTCTGCGCCGGCTCGGCCCTCGTACTCCACATGCGCCGCAGGGGCCTGCTGACCTTCGGCACGGACACCCCACAACACCACTGACCGACCGGGCGGCTTGGCCGCGGGCATGCGTGTTTCGCCCCCGCCGCCCCTACCCGTCCCATCCCTGGGGGCTGCGCCCCCAGACCCCCCTTGTCCTCAAACGCCGGACGGGCTGAAAGATCCAGCCCCTTGGGGGTCCCCCCTCTGGGGGAGTTTGAGG
>NZ_JBSFDA010000233.1:0-12919 GCF_053593675.1 Streptomyces sp. NPDC002156
GCCAGCCCGGCGACGATGGCCGACGCGTACGCGCGTACGAGCGGCGCGGTGGCCGTGCTGAGCGTGCACCAGGGGCCGGGCCTGACGAACGCCGTCACCGGCATCGCCGAGGCCGCCAAGAGCCGCACCCCGCTCCTCGTCCTCGCGGCCGAGGTCACCGAGCCGAAGTCCAACTTCTACGTCGACCAGGAGGCCCTCGCCCGGGCGGTGGGCGCGGTCACCGCGCGGATCACCTCGGCCGAGGACGCCGTCGACGTGACCTGCGCCGCCGTCCGACGCGCCCTGCACGAACGGTGCACGGTCCTGCTCAACCTGCCGCTCCAGGTACAGAGCCTGGATGTCCCCGACGAAGCCCTGGCAGATGTCTCACCGCCGCCCGAACGGCAGCCGGTCGTACCGTCGGCGGCCGACGTGACGGCGTTCGCCGACCTGCTCGGGCGCGCGCGGCGCCCGGTCTTCGTCGCCGGCCGGGGAGCGCGCGGGACCGGCGCCCGGGAGGCACTCATTGACCTCGCCGAACGCCACGGCGCACTGCTCGCGACCTCGGCCGTCGCCCGTGGCCTCTTCCACGGCAGCCCCTGGTCGCTCGACGTCTCCGGAGGCTTCGCGTCACCCCTGGCCGTCGAACTGATCAAGGGCGCCGACCTGATCGTCGGCTGGGGCTGCGCCCTCAACATGTGGACCATGCGGCACGGCGCCCTCATCGGGCCCGAGGCGACGGTCGTCCAGGTCGACGACGAGACATCGGCGCTCGGCGCCCACCGGGAGGTCCGGCTCGGCGTCACCGGCGACGTGGCACTCACGGCGCGGCACGTGCTCGACGCGGGCGGCGACCAACGGCAGGGCTACCGCACGACCGAGGTCGGCGAGGCGATCGCCGCCCGGGTGCGGCTGCGGGACGTGCCGTACGAGGACGAGGGCGGCCGGGAGCGGATCGACCCGCGCACGCTCAGCATCGCGCTCGACGACATCCTCCCCGCCGAGCGGGTGATCGGCGTCGACTCGGGCAACTTCATGGGGTATCCGAGCGCGTATCTGTCGGTGCCGGACCAGCACGGCTTCTGCTTCACCCAGGCCTTCCAGGCGATCGGCCTGGGCCTGGCGACCACGATCGGCGCGGCGCTGGCACGGCCGGACCGGCTTCCGGTGGCCGCACTCGGGGACGGGGGTGCGCTGATGGGCGCCGCCGACCTCGACACGGTCCGGCGGCTCGGGCTGCCGATGGTGGTCGTCGTCTACAACGACGACGCGTACGGCGCGGAGGTCCACCACTTCGGGCCCGACGGACACCCGCTCGACACGGTCGTGTTCCCGCCGACGGACATCGCCGCCGTGGCCCGGGGCTACGGCTTCGAGGCGGTCACCGTACGCGCGCCGGCCGACCTGAAGGCCGTACAGGACTGGGTGACGGGACCGCGCTCCGCGCCGCTGCTCATCGACGCCAAGGTGACGCGCGAACACGGGTCCTGGTGGCTGGAGGAGGCGTTCAGGGGGCACTGAGCCCCGCCGACCGAGACGGAGTCCTGCCGAGCCATCAGCATCCACCATCAGGATCCAACAGAGTCCGACAAGATTATTGCTTCGGCTGTGTTCGAAGTCCTAGGGTGAGGCTGGCTCGGCAGCTCCCACTGTCACCAGCAGTTGTGTGCTGACCCCATGTCAACTCCCGCACCGCCCAGGTGGGTTGAGCCGCCACCGATGACCAAAGCGCTGCCGGATTCCGGGTCGGATTGTCAACAGGAACGAACAGGATCTGACGCTCCCTCAGTCCGTGCGGCGCACTGTCTGTCGTACCGAGGAAGGTCACGGTCATGCCGCACCCCCACGACTTCGCCGTCAGCCGCCGCCGTCTCCTGGAGGGAGGGGCCGCCGTCCTTGGCGCGCTCGCCCTGTCCGGAGCGTCCACCGCCCAACGGGCCGTCGCGGCGGACGCGTTGGACGCCACGCCCGAGTGGAACGGCCACATCGACGTCTTCCGCCTCGGCACCGAACCGCCGCACACCACGCTGATGCCGTACGCGACCGTCTCCCAGGCCCTCGCCGCAGACCGCACCCGCTCCCCGTACCGGCTGACCCTCGACGGCACCTGGAAGTTCGCGTACGTCGACCGCCCCGACGACCGGGCGACCGACTTCCACCGCACCGATGTCGACGACAGCGCCTGGGACACCATCCCCGTCCCGTCCGCCTGGCAGCTGCACGGCTACGACAGCCCGATCTACATCAACAGCGACTACCCGTGGTGGGGCGCCAACGGCCGGGGCGAGGACGCGCAGCCGCCCGCCGCCCCGACCCGCCACAACCCCGTGGGCCAGTACCGGCGCACCTTCACACTCCCGCGCGACTGGTCGGGGCGGCGGACGTTCCTGCACTTCGAGGGCGTCAAGTCCGCCCACTATGTGTGGATCAACGGCGCGTTGGTCGGCTACCACGAGGACTCCTACGACCCCTCCGAGTACGACATCACCCCGCACCTGAAGCCCGGCACCAACCAGATCGCCGTCGAGGTCTACCGCTACTCCGACGGCGACTGGCTGGAGGACCAGGACATGATCCGGCTGAGCGGCATCTTCCGCTCGGTCTACCTGTACTCGACGCCCGCCGTGCGCCTGCGCGACTTCCGCCTCGACACCCCGCTGAGCGACGACTACACGGCGGCGGAGCTGTCGGTCACCGCGAACGTGCGGGACTACGGCGGCCAGGGCGCCGGCCAGTACTCCGTCGAGACCCAGCTGTACGACGCGGGCGGGCACCCGGTCTGGTCGCGTCCGTTGCAGCAGACCGTCGCGCTCGGCGCCGGCGAGGAGAAGTCCGCACAGGCCGCGAAGGCCGTACCGGCGCCGCGCCTCTGGTCGGCCGAACACCCCAACCTCTACACGGCAGTTCTGCGGTTGCGCGACCCGGCGGGCAAGGTGATCGAGACCCTCTCCCACCGGGTCGGCCTGCGCGAGTTCGCCCTCAAGGACGGGCTGATGCGCATCAACGGCAAGCCGGTCTCCTTCCGGGGCACCAACCGGCACGAGATGCACCCGGTCCACGGCTCGGCGCTCACCCGCGCGGACATGGTCGAGGACATCGGCATCATCAAACGGCTGAACATCAACACCGTCCGCACCTCGCACTACCCCAACAACCCGCTGTGGCTGGAACTCTCCGACGAGTACGGCCTGTACCTCGTCGACGAGACCAACCTCGAGACCCACGGCATCCGGGGCGAGTACCCCGGCAACCACGCCGAGTGGACCACCGCGTGCGTGGCCCGCGCCCAGAACATGGTCCACCGCGACAAGAACCACGCCTCGGTCGTCATCTGGTCGCTCGGCAACGAGGCGGGCGGCGGCACGACGTTCAACGCCATGTACGACTGGATCCGCTCCTACGACACCACCCGCGTCATCCAGTACGAGGGTGACGACCGCCCTGGCATCAGTGACATCCGCTCCGAGATGTACGACAGTCCCGCACGCGTCGAACAACGGGCGAAGGACACCAACGACACCCGGCCGTACGTGATGATCGAGTACTCCCACGGCATGGGGAACTCCAACGGCAACTTCAAGAAGTACTGGGATCTCGTCCGCCGCTACCCCGTGCTCCAGGGCGGCTGGATCTGGGACTTCGTCGACCAGGCCCTCGCCTGGCCCACCCCGACGCGCAAGCTGTTCACCGAGTCCGGGCCCGCCGCGCTCCAGGGCGAGATCGTCGCCGGTGGCGGCACCTTCACCCGCGAGGAGGGCCTCTCCGGCGGGACCGTCTTCGCGCGCGACACGGGCCTCGATCTCACCGGCTCCCTGACGCTGGAGGCGTGGATCACCCCGCACTTCCTCGGCTACCACCAGCCCGTCATCGCCAAGGGCGACACCCAGTACGCCCTCAAGCAGTCGGACAGCGGCCTGGAGTTCTTCATCTACGGCGGCGGCCAGTGGATCAGCGCCTACTGGGCGCTCCCCGACGACTGGACCGGCACCGAGCACCACATCGCCGGTGTCTTCGACGCGACGACGGGCACCCTGACCCTCTACGCCGACGGCGTGGCCCGGGCCACCCGCACCACCACCCGGCGCCCCGACATCAACACCGCGCCCCTCGCCCTGGCCACCGACGTCGACAACCCCACCCGCGAGTTCAGCGGCACCATCCGACGGGCCCGCGTGTACGCCCGTGCCCTGAGCGCCGCCGAGTTGGCCTCCGACAGCCGTGGCCCCGGCGACGACGGCGTACGGTTCTGGTTCGAGGCGGCCACCGTCGGCCTCACCGAGAAGCGGCCTCGCGACAAGACGTTCTACGCGTACGGCGGCGACTGGGGCGACAACCCCAACGACGGGGCCTTCTCCGGGGACGGCATCGTCACCGCCGACCGAGGGCTGACCGGCAAGTCCGCCGAGGTCAAGCAGATCTACCAGGCCGTGCAGGTCACTTCGGGGTCGGCGCCGGGTGTGGTCACCCTCACCAACGAGTACCTGTTCACCAACCTGCGGGAATTCGACGGGCGTTGGGAGCTAGTGAGGGACGGAAGGGTTGTGCAGCGCGGCAAGTTGAGTCGCAGTCAGTTGGATGTGCCGCCGCTGTCCGCGAAGGACATCACCGTGCCGTTGACGCTGCCCGGCGACCCGGCGCCGGGTGCCGAGTACTTCCTCCAACTGTCGTTCCACACCCGGGAGTCCACGGAGTGGGCCAAGGCCGGCTTCGAGGTGGCCCGGCAGCAACTCCCCGTCGACGCGGGCAGTCCAGCGGTCACGCCCGTACCGCTGGACAGCGTCCCGACGCTGAGCCACGAGGACGGCGACGCGTCGGTCACCGTCAAGGGCAAGGGATTCTCGGTCACCGTCGACAAGAAGACCGGCGCGATCACCTCGTACAAGGCGGGCGGCGCGCAGTTGATCTCCTCCGGGCCCGTCCCGAACTTCTGGCGGGCGCCCACCGACAACGACCGGGGCAACGGTCAGCACACCCGCAACCAGACCTGGCGCGACGCGGGCATCGGGCGCACGGTCACCGGCGTCAGCGTCCGGGCCCTGCGTGACCGGGCCGTCGAGATCAAGGTCGCCGGCACCCTGCCCACGACGACGGCATCGACGTACACCACCACCTACACGGTCTTCGGCAACGGCGAGATCAGGGTCGACAACACCCTTCGCCCAGGGGTGAGTTCACTGCCGTACATCCCGGAGGTCGGCACCCTGCTGTTCCTGCCCGGCCGGCTGGACCGGCTGCACTACTACGGGCGCGGCCCCGAGGAGAACCACTGGGACCGCAACAACGCGACCGACGTGGGCCTGTACTCAGGGACGGTCGACGGGCAGTGGAGCGGCTATCTGCGCCCGCAGGAGAACGGCAACAAGACCGACGTTCGTTGGATCGCGCTGACTGACCGCCGGGGTACCGGTCTGCTGGTCTCCGCCGAACCGCTCCTGGAGGTCAACGCCTCGCACTTCACCCCGGAGGACCTGTCCGTCGGGGTCCGCCACGACTACCAGCTCACCCCGCGCGACGAGGTCGTCCTGCGCCTGAACCACCGGCAGATGGGCGTCGGCGGCGACAACAGCTGGGGTGCGCACACCCACGACGAGTACAAGCTGTTCGCCAACCGCGACTACTCGTACAGCTACCGGCTGCGCCCGCTGACGGACGTCGACGAGGCGATGGCGGCCTCGCGGCGACCCACGGCAGGGGAGTAGCCAGGCAAGAGAAAGGGGGGCGTCATCCTTCGTCGGGGGTGGCGCCCTCGCCCAACTCGTCGGTCAGACACGCCAGATACAGGGCCATGGTGGTCCGGTGTTCGCGGAGCGGGCGGCCGGTGAGCTGCTCGATCTTGTTCATCCGGTAGACGACGGTGTTGCGGTGGATGTGCAGGGCGGCGGACGTCCGTACGAGGTTGAAGCCGCTCTCGCACCAGGCGGTGATCGTGTCGCGCAGCACCGGCCAGTCCGGCTGGGCCCGCAGATTCGCGGCCGTCAGTTCGACGAGACGCCTCCGGGCGGGCTGGTTCACCGCCGCCAGGACCTGGTGGACGCGCAGTTCGGCGATCAGATGCACCCGGGGGCTGCCCGTCACGCGGGCGCCGAGGCGCAGCGCGTCACGGGCATCCTGCCAGGAGTCGCGCAGACCGGCGACGGAGACGGCAGGTTCGCCGATGCCCACGCGGGCGGTCAGACCGTCCTGCGCGGCGATGACATCGGTGAGCCGTCGGCAGTCGGCGGCCAGGGAGGCCACCTCGGCTCGCGCCGGCAGGCGGCGCAGTACGCCGATCCAGCCGGGGGCCGTGGAGGCGACGATGTCCTGCGGGTCGGCGAAGACCTCACGGACCGTACGCAGCAGCTCCGAGCGGATCAGTGCCATGTCCCGGGTGGGTGCGCCCTGGCGGCGGGCGCCCGCGTCGGGCACGCTCACCTCGATCGCCACCGCGACCCGTTGCAGCCGCAGGTCGAAGCCCAGTTCGGCGGCCCGGAAGACGAGGAAGTCGCCCTCCACGACCTGCGGGTCGTACGAGGCGATGTCGGCGAGCAGGGTTTCCGCGGCCCGCTCGGCGAGCAGCCGGGAGCGCAGCATCACGGACTCCCTGAGCAGGATCTCCGTCTGGCGCTTCACCAGCAGGCCGAACCGGCGTACCTGGGCCGGTGTCCCGGTGATGCCGACGGTGCCCACCGCCTGTCCGCCCGTGACCAGCGGCAAGGTCATCCCGGGGCGTACTCCGCGGAGTTGGTGGGCCTGCGAGGCGTTGTGCGTGGCGGGCTCCTGGGTGCGGATCACCTCGACCGATGCCTCGTGGAAGCTGCCGACCCGGCTGCTGTCACCGCTGCCGATGACCATGCCGTCCGCGTCGGTGATCAGCACGTTGAAGCCGATGACCGCGGAGGTGTCCCCGGCGATCTCCTGCGCGAGTGACGGGCTCAGCACGCTCGTTCTCCTCCCGTCCTCGTTCCCGCGACCGTCTTTCGTCCCCTAGACGACTGGACGCAACGTACAGGAGAACGATCGAATTCAGCCACAACCTCGTACGGAGTGACCGGTGACGCAGCGTGCCCGGGTCCTTAGCGTATGGGCCTCACCAGTACGGAAGGCCGACGCCCATGACCCGTATACGCCCCCTCGCCGCCGCACTCTCCGCTGTCCTCCTGACGCTGACAGCCGCAGCCTGCGGTTCCGGCGACGACGACGCCCCGACCAACGTGTCCGCGAAGACCGCCGCGCTGGGCACGCTCACGCCCGGTGTCATCAAGGTGGCCGTCCAGCCGTACGCCCCCTACACCACCGTCCAGGGCGACAAGATCGTCGGCCTGGACGGCGACATCCTCACCTACGTGGCCGAAAAGCTCGGTCTGGAGATCAAGCCCCAGGTGACCGACTTCGCCGGCATGCTCGCCGGAGTGCAGTCCCGTCGCGTCGACATCACCATCGGCGGCGTCGCCTGGTCCGCCGAACGGCAGAAACAGGGCCTGTTCACCGACCCGCCCTACTACTCGCCCCCGGCGATGGCCGTCCGCAACGGCAAGACGTACAAGACGGTCGACGACCTCAAGGGCCTCGAACTCGGCACCGTCGAGGGCTATGTGTGGGTCAAGTCGATCCAGTCCGTCCCCGACGCCAAGCTGCACGCCTACCCCGACGCCAACGGGGTCTTCGACGACCTCGGCGCGGGCCGCGTCGACGTCGGCTTCCTCGACCCGCTGATCATCATCGCGGCGCAGAAGGAACGCCCGGAGCTGAAGATCAGCACGCAGTACCTGACCCCGCCGACCGCCGCCGAGGTCAAGGCCAAGCCCGACTACCAGTACTTCCAGCCCTACCAGACCGGCTTCTACCTCCCCAAGAAGGCCACCAAGCTGGAGCAGGCGATCTCCGCGCAGATCGACGCCATGTACACCAACGGCGAGATGGCGAAACTCGTCAAGAAGTACGGCGGCGACCCCGAGCAGTTCCTCAAGCCCGCCGCCGATGTCGCCGCCGCCCGCCGGGGTGTCGACCGGCCCCAGGACTGGACCCCGCCGTCCATCGCGCAGTGAGGGGATGCTGACATGCCCGACCTCGCCGGCGTTTTCGAAGTCCCCTGGTCCGACTACCGGTCCGACCTCCTCGACGCCCTCTGGCGCACCCTCTCCTACACGGCCGTGAGCTTCCTCGGCGCGGTGCTGCTCGGCCTGGCCGTGGCACTGCTGCGGCTGAGCAGGGCATGGCCCGCGCGTGCCGTCGCCGCCGTCTACACCGAGCTGTTCAAGAACATCCCGCTGCTGGCCATCATCTTCCTCAGCTACTTCGGGCTCGCCTCGGCGGGCCTCCGGCTGGACGTCTTCACCGCCGGCTGTCTGAGCCTCGTCGTCTTCTACGCCGCCTACCTCTCCGAGATCTTCCGCTCCGCGATCAGCGGCGTGCACGCGGGACAGACGGAGGCGGGACAGGCGCTGGGCCTCGGCCGGGCAGGCATCTTCGGCCAGATCATCCTGCCGCAGGCCGTACGACAGGCGCTGCCCGGCACCAACACCATGCTCGTCGACCTGCTGAAATCCACCTCGCTGCTTGTCACCGTCTCCGCGGCCGAGCTGATGTCCGAGGGCCGGCTCATCACGTCGTCCACCTTCAGGGCGCTGGAGGTGTATCTGGTCATCTCGGCCATCTACTTCGCCCTCTGCTACCCCCTCTCCCAACTGCTCCTCCTCCTGGAACGGAAAGTGCGAGCGGGCGTCCCTCTCTCCCCGTGGCGCCGCCGACGCCTGCGGGCGGCGCGTGCGCTGCTCGCCCAGGACGCTCCGGACTCACCTGTGGGAGCCGACGCGAAGGCAGGTGCCGTATGACCGAGTCGCTCGAAGCAGCGCGCAGCACACCCCGGACTCCGGAGTCGCCCGAGCCAGTCGTACGGATTGAGGGGTTGCGTAAGTCCTTCGACGGCCGAACGGTCCTCGACGACGTCCACCTCACCATCGGCCGGGGACGCATCGTCAGCGTCATCGGCCAGAGCGGCGGCGGGAAGACCACCCTGATGCGCTGCGTCAACCTGCTCGAACAGCCCGAGCACGGCACGATCGAAGTCGCCGGCGAGATCGTCCACCAGGACGGCCGCACGGTCTGCCGCGACCTGCCACGGCTGCGCCGTACCGTTGGCATGGTCTTCCAGCGCTTCAACCTGTTCCCGCACCTCACCGCGGTGGAGAACGTCGTCCTGGCCCAACGCAGGGCAGGGGTGGCGGAGTTGGAGGCACTGGAGCGCGCTGTCGCACTCCTGCGCCGGGTCGGTGTCGCCCACCGCGCCCTCGCCCTGCCCGACCAGCTCTCCGGCGGCGAGCAGCAACGCGTCGCCATCGCAAGGGCGTTGGCCCTCAAACCCGAACTGCTCCTCTTCGACGAGCCCACGTCCTCCCTGGACCCCGAGGCCACCCGGGAGGTACTGAGCGTGATGCGGGAACTCGCCGCCGACGGAATGACGATGATGCTGGTCACCCATGAACTCCCCTTCGCCCGCGAGGTGTCCGACCATGTCGTCTTCGTGGACGGCGGCCGGATAGTGGAGGAGGGCACGCCTGAGGACGTCCTCGGCGCCCCTGCCCAGCCCCGCACCCGGGAGTTCCTCGCGTCGTACGGCTCCACCTCATGACCGGCGGTGTGCCGGACAGCAGCCCTGTGGCCGTCGTGGGAGGCGGTGTCGTCGGCCTGTGCACGGCGTACTACCTGGCCGCGGCGGGCCTGCCGGTGGTCGTGATCGAGCGGCGCGGACTTGGCTCGGGCGTCTCCCGGGGCAACGCGGGCTGGGTCTGCCTCAGCCATTCGACGCCCGTCCCGGCCCCCGGCGTACTGCGCTACGCCCTGCGCTCGCTCGGCCGCCCCGACTCGCCGCTCTACCTCCGTCCGCTGCCCGACCCGGCGTTCGCTCGGTGGCTCTGGAGGTTCTGGCGCAGCAGCACACCGGCCGCGTTCCGGCGCGGCTACGCGGCGATCGCCGAACTGAACCGGCCCACCTTCGACCTCTTCGACGGTCTGCGCGAGGCAGGGGTGGCCACGACGCTCACCCGGCCCGGCATGGTGCACGCGTTTCTGTCCGAGGCCGAGGCCCGCCATCACCTCGCGGTCCAGCGGGAGATGGCGGACGGCCACTATCCGATGCCGTCCGATGTCACCACGGGCGCCGAGGCACATCTGCTGGACGAGGCATTGTCACCTCGGGTGCGCGCGGCCTACCTGGTCGAGGGGGAGGGGGTGGTGGACCCGGAGGCGTTCGCCCGCGCCCTCGGCGAGGCGCTCGGCGCGGCCGGGGTGAAGGTCCACGAGAACGCGGAGGTGACGGGGTTCAGGACCGAGGGAGGCAAGGTCACCGCGCTGAGCACCGACCAGGGCGACATACCCTGCTCGACGGTCGTCGTCGCGGCCGGCATGCGCTCACCCGACCTGCTGCGCACCCTCGGACACCGGCTGCCGCTCCAGGCGGGCAAGGGCTACAGCTTCTCCGTCGACCTGGACCCCGCGCCCCGGCACACCCTCTACTTCGGCGAACGCAGAGCCGTCGCCTCACCGATCGGCGGCACCACGCGGATCGCCGGCACCATGGAGCTGAGCGGCAACAACAACCGGCTCGACTGGCGCAGAATCGTCGCCGTGGCCAGGGCGAGCCGCCACTACCTCGGCCAGTGGTTCGACGACCCGGACGACCTGGTGAGCCTCATCCGCGAACCCTGGGTCGGCGGACGCCCGTTCCTCCCCGACGGACTCCCGGTCATCGACCGCCTCCCCGGGTACGACAACGCGTACACGGCCACCGGCCACGGCATGCTCGGCGTCACCCTGGGCCCGGCGACCGGGCACCGGCTCGCGGAGTACATCCGGACGGGGAGTCGGCCGGAGGCGCTTGTGCCGTTCGGGTTCGATCGGCTGCGGCGCTGAGTCTGACGGACGTGTTGAGGCCCGTACGTTCAGGGGTTCACCGGCGAGTCCAGGGCGTCCCGCGGGCAGGTGAGCGCGTGCCTGGGCGAACTCGGCGCCCGGTTCGCCGAGTTCACGCTCTGTGATGGGGAAGGAGACGGGCGCCGCCTTCACCCGAGCAACGCTGTCGTCGCGGTTGACGACCACTTGCCGGAGGAGTCATGGGTGCGGATGCCGTATCGACCACGCGTGAGGTGGGCGAGGAAGCGGCGGCGCCGGGCCTGCTGGGCGGCGACTCCGCGGCAGCGCACCCTTGCCGGCCCTGGCCGCCCGCCCGTTACGCCCCTCATCGGCTCGCTCGCCTATGTGGATACCGCCGGGTCCACGCCCCACGCCTCGGCGCACAGCGCCCGGTCGACCTCGGCCGTGTAGTGGGCGGCGGCGAGCCAGGCGCGGGTGAACCGGTCGACGTCGGCCGGGGCGAGGCGGCCGAAGGCGTCGCGGGAGCGGTTCGTCGCGGCGGCGTGGAGTTCGTCGAGGAGTTCGGCGGCGGTGACGAACCCGAGACGCTGCAGGCGTCGGCTCTCGGCGGCGCTGTCCCCGGGAAACGCCAGCGCACGACGGCCACCGGAAGCGGCCTGGTGGACACGGCGGCGCAGGAGATGCAGCGGTGCCTCGTCGACGGTGGGCGGGGTGCCGGCCGGCGGGGGCGCCGAGGTGGATAGGTCCGCGTGCTGCAGACGGTCGAGGCCCAGGTCCAGGCGGGCGTCGGGATCGTCGGGGTGCGCGGTGGCGAGGAGCAGCGCGCGGGGGAGCGGTGCCGGGGTGAGGCGGGCGATGATCCGCAGCCGGGTGTTCCGGGCGGCGGCGAGAAGGCGGAGGTTGTCACGGTAGGGCAGCGCGGGGTGGTCGTGGGCGGCGGCGAGACGGAGCGTCAGGCCGTCGCAGTCGGCGAGCAGACAGTCGCCCGCCGCCTCGCGGACCGTACCGACGAGAGTGACGTCGAGAAAGAGCAGACCGTGGCCGCCGCCCAGGGCACGCGCGACCTGCTCGCCGACCGGAGCGGTCCAGAGGCGGTCGAGCGGGTCGGTGCTCCAGGTGGCGCCCGACGCGCGTACCGCCCGTACGCCCGCGCCCGTCCCCAGCCGTCCCGTCGGGGAGACCGTGGCACCGGACACGGCGAGCCCCGCGCGCGACAGCTCACGGTGGGTCAGCGTCGTGTCGCCGATGCGTACCGCCCGGTCGGCGGCGCCCACGGCCCGGCCGGAGCCGCCCGGGGCCACGTCGGAGACCGTGCAGAGGCGGCCCGTCGCGTCGACCGTCCAGGTGACGGCCCCTGCGTACCCGGTCGCGGTCAGGATCGGCTCGGAGAAGAGCCCGTACAGGCGCAGGGAGCCATCGGGGGAGTAGGGCTGCCGTACGGTGCCGCGCAGCTCGGCGAGTTCCGCGCCCGTGGCATTCGGGAGACGGTGGGCGACTCCCAGGGCGTCACGGAGCGCGGCGACCAGATCGGTGAGGCGGTACGCCGGGTCGGCGGCGCGGGCCGCGCGGAGCCCGGTAACCACGGAGACCGACGAAGCGGCAGCCCTGGGCAGCCCGGTGAGCCGGGCGGTGTGCGCCGCCCGCAGCAACTCCGCCTGGAGCACGGCACCGGCTCCGTCCGCACCGGCTTCCAGGACTGCGCCTGCGGCGTCGTACAGGGTGCTGGCGGCGGCGCTCTGTTCGGCGGTGGTGCGGTCCGCTTCCGACGGGAGGGTGGTCGGGGGCGAGGGTGAGGACGCGGGAAGAGCGGAGGCGTGGGTCTCTTGCGCTGCCTCGGCCTGGGCCGCGGCTCCGGCCCCGGGCATGGGCTTGGCCTCGGCTTTGGCTCCCGCACCGGAAACGGCTCCAGCTTCGGCGTTGGCCCCGCCTTCGGCGCCGGACCTGGAGTCGGCCCTAGTCCTGGGCCTGGCTCCCGCCCCGGTGCCGGGCTTGGCTCCGGCATCAGCCTCGGCTCCGGCCCCGGCCTCGGCTCCGGCCCCGGCCTCGGCTCCGGCCCCGGCCTCGGCTCCGGCCCCGGCCTCGGCTCCGGCCC
>NZ_JBSFDA010000234.1:0-12868 GCF_053593675.1 Streptomyces sp. NPDC002156
GCAGCCCACCCTTTATCCGGGAATCCGGGATGCCTGAAATAACCGGGCGCTCATCCGATTCCGGATTTGAAACCACTAGTGAAGGAAAATATGGCGGAGCCCCCGAGGATGGGACGGGTAGGGGCGGCGGGGGCGAAAAACCAAGTGCCCCGCACACCACACACGGCATGCAGGGCACCCAGCGACCACCAACGAACCGTTACGCCGGTACGGAAGCCACCCCGGCCTCCAGGAACCGCTTGCCGTTCACCCGCTCGGAGACACCCTCACGGTCCAGGTAAGGCGTGATCCCACCCAGGTGGAACGGCCACCCGGCGCCCGTGATCAGGCACAGGTCGATGTCCTGGGCCTCAGCCACGACACCCTCCTCCAGCATCAGCCCGATCTCCTGGGCGACCGCGTCGAGCACCCGGTCCCGCACCTGCTCCTCACTCAGGGCAACATCCCCCTGCTGAAGCAGCGCGGCAACCTCGGGGTCCAACTCCGGCTTCCCACTGTCGTACACGTAGAAGCCGCGCTTCCCCGCCTTCACGACCGCCGCCAGGTTCGGCGACACCGTGAACCGCTCCGGGAACGCCCGGTTCAGCGTCTCCGACACGTGCAGCCCGATCGCGGGACCCACCAGCTCCAGCAGCACCAGCGGAGACATCGGCAGCCCCAGCGGCTCCACCGCCTTCTCCGCCACCTCGACCGACGTACCCTCGTCGATCACGTTCTGGATCTCACCCATGAAGCGGGTGAGGATGCGGTTCACGACGAACGCCGGAGCGTCCTTCACCAGCACCGCGGTCTTCTTCAGCTTCTTGGCGACACCGAACGCCGTGGCCAGCGAGGCGTCGTCCGTCTGCTCGCCGCGCACGATCTCGAGGAGCGGCAGGATCGCGACGGGGTTGAAGAAGTGGAAGCCGACGACCCGCTCGGGGTTCTTCAGCTTCGACGCCATCTCGGAGACGGACAAGGACGAGGTGTTGGTGGCCAGGATCGCATGCGCCGGAGCGACCGCCTCGACCTCCGCGAACACCTGCTGCTTGACGCCGATCTCCTCGAAGACGGCCTCGATGATGAAGTCGGCGTCGGAGAAGCCCTCCGCCTTGTCCAGGACACCCGTGACCAGCGCCTTGAGACGGTTGGCCTTGTCCTGGTTGATACGGCCCTTGCCGAGCAGCTTGTCGATCTCGGCGTGGACATAGCCCACACCCTTGTCGACGCGCTCCTGGTCGATGTCGGTCAGCACGACCGGCACCTCAAGGCGGCGCAGGAACAGCAGAGCCAGCTGCGAGGCCATCAGACCCGCGCCGACCACGCCCACCTTCGTCACCGGACGCGCCAGCGACTTGTCGGGAGCGCCCGCCGGCCGCTTGCCGCGCTTCTGCACGAGGTTGAACGCGTAGATGCCGGACCGGAGTTCGCCGCCCATGATCAGGTCGGCTAGGGCCACGTCCTCGGCGTCGTACCCCTGCTGGAGGTCGCCGTTCTTGGCCGCGGCGATGATGTCCAGCGCGCGGTACGCGGCCGGAGCCGCCCCGTGCACCTTGCTGTCCGCGATGAACCGGCCCTTGGCGACCGCCTGGTCCCAGGCCTCGCCGCGGTCGATCGCCGGACGCTCGACCGTGATGTCGCCCTTCAGGACGGAAGCCGTCCAGAGCAGCGACTGCTCCAGGAAGTCCGCGCCCTCGAACAGCGCGTCGGCGATGCCCAGGTCGAGCACCTGCTGGCCCTTGAGCTGCTTGTTCTGGTTGAGCGAGTTCTCGATGATCACGCTCACCGCACGCTCCGCGCCGATGAGGTTCGGCAGGATCGTGCAGCCGCCCCAGCCGGGGACCAGGCCGAGGAAGACCTCGGGGAGGGAGAAGGCCGCGATGGCCTTCGACACCGTGCGGTACTCGCAGTGCAGACCGACCTCGACGCCACCGCCCATGGCGGCACCGTTGTAGTAGGCGAAGGTCGGGACGGCGATCGCGGACAGTCGCTTGAAGACCTCGTGGCCGCCCTTGCCGATGGCGAGCGCGTCGTCGTGGTTCTTCAGCAGCTCGACGCCCTTGAGGTCGGCGCCGACCGCGAAGATGAACGGCTTGCCGGTGATGCCGACGCCGACGATCTCGCCGGCCGACGCCTCCTTCTCGACCTGGTCGATGGCGGCGCTCAGGTTCGCCAGCGAGGCCGGGCCGAAGGTGGTCGGCTTGGTGTGGTCGAAGCCGTTGTCCAGGGTGATGAGGGCGAACCGGCCCGCGCCGAACGGCAGGTCGAGGTGGCGTACGTGCGCGGACGTCACGACCTCGTCGGGGAACAGCTCGGCCGCACCCTTCAAAAGCTCAGCGGTGGTGCTCACTTGTCGCCTCCGGCGTCCTTGTGGTGCGGGTTCTCCCAGATGACGGTGGCGCCCATGCCGAAGCCGACGCACATCGTGGTCAGGCCGTAGCGGACCTCCGGCTGCTCCTCGAACTGACGGGCGAGCTGCGTCATCAGACGCACACCCGACGAGGCCAGCGGGTGACCGAAGGCGATGGCACCGCCGTACTGGTTGACGCGTGCGTCGTCGTCCGCGATGCCGTAGTGGTCGAGGAAGGCCAGCACCTGGACGGCGAACGCCTCGTTGACCTCGAACAGACCGATGTCACCGATGCCGAGGCCCGCCTTGGCGAGGGCCTTCTCGGTCGCCGGGATCGGCCCGTAGCCCATGACCTCGGGCTCGACGCCGGCGAAGGCGTACGAGACGAGACGCATCTTGACGGGCAGGTTGTTCTCGCGCGCGAAGTCCTCGGACGCGATGAGCGAGGCGGTCGCGCCGTCGTTCAGACCGGCCGCGTTGCCCGCGGTGACCCGCCCGTGCACCCGGAACGGCGTCTTCAGCCCGCTCAGGTTCTCCAGGGTGGTCCCCGGCCGCATCGGCTCGTCGGCGGTGACGAGACCCCAGCCGGTCTCACCCACCTCCGCGTTGGTGTTCCGTACGGAGATCGGCACCAGGTCCTGCTGGATCTTGCCGTTGGCGTACGCCTTCGCGGCCTTCTCCTGCGAGCGCACGGCGTACTCGTCGGCGCGCAGCTTGGTGATGTGCGGGTAACGGTCGTGCAGGTTCTCGGCGGTCATGCCCATGAACAGGGCCGACTCGTCGACGAGCTTCTCGCTCACGAACCGCGGGTTCGGGTCGACGCCCTCGCCCATGGGGTGGCGGCCCATGTGCTCGACACCACCGGCGATGGCGATGTCGTACGCACCGAAGGCGACAGAACCGGCGACCGAGGTGACGGCGGTCAGCGCGCCCGCGCACATCCGGTCGATGGAGTACCCGGGGACCGACTGCGGCAGCCCGGCGAGAATGCCGGCGGTCCGCCCCAGGGTCAGCCCCTGGTCACCGATCTGCGTGGTCGCGGCGATGGCGACCTCGTCGATCGCCTTGGGGTCGAGACCCGGGTTGCGGCGCAGCAGCTCCCGGATCGCCTTCACGACGAGGTCGTCCGCGCGGGTCTCGTGGTAGATGCCCTTCGGGCCCGCCTTGCCGAACGGGGTGCGGACGCCGTCGACGAAGACGACGTCCCTGACGGTACGAGGCACGATGGCTCTCCTCCAGAGGTGCGGGACGGCACTGCTGCATAAGCATCCGCTGAGCGGGCGCTCAGCCCCATGCTACTTGCGGGTAACCGTACTGCACACCTCTGAGTAGAGGAGCGTCAAAGGTCACACGCCTCCATATGTTACCGCCGGTTACAGGAGCGACCTCAAGGGGCGCGGGGAACTGCGCGACAAGCCGCAACCGGCCCGCACCCGCACGAACAACAGAAGCCCCCTACCCCTTGGGCGGAGCGGTGGACCCCCGGGGAGTAAGCACCGGAGTGGTCACCGGGTGGGACGCCCCACCCCCACCGATCACCCCGAACAAGGTCCGAGCAACATCCGCCCCAAACCCGTGCACATCATGACTCATCGCCGACAACGTAGGCCGAGTCAACCGGCACAACTGGGAATCGTCCCAGGCCAGCAACGACACATCCCCGGGAACATCGAGCCCCATCTCCGCCGCCACGGACAGCCCCGCCACCGCCATGATGTCGTTGTCGTACAGAATCGCCGTAGGTCGGTCCACCGCCGAGACGGACAGCAGCGACCGAGTCGCCCGAGCCCCTTCGTCCCCGGAGAAATCGGTCGCCACCTGAGACACCCCAGCCAGACCGAGCCCTCGCGCGGCCTCGTCAAACGCGGCCGTACGAATGTTCGAATGCCCTAGTGCTGCCGCACCCCCCACCCGCGCGACCCGCCGATGCCCGAGCGCCGCGAGATACCGCACCGCCTCCGTCACGGCCGTCGCGTCGTCGGTCCACACCGAGGTGAGCCCGCCGGCGAGCGACGGATGCCCGACCGCGACCGCGGGCATCCCGAGCCCTTCGACGGCCGGGACGCGCGGATCGTCCGCCCGCAGGTCGACCAGGATCGCCCCGCCGATGATCCGCCCCTTCCACCAGGACTCCTGAAGCCCGACCTCCTCCTCCAGGGTCCGCACGAGCCTGAGCAGCAGCGAGCACGAGTGCTCGGTGAGCACGCTCTCCACGCCTGAGATGAAGTCCATGTAGAACGGTTCGAGGCCGAGCAGCCGGGCCGGCCGGCAGATCGCGAGCCCCACCACGTCCACCCGGGCCCCGGCCAGCGACCGCGCGGTGAGGTTCGGCTCCCAGCCCAACTCGCGGGCGGCCGTGAAGATCCGGTCCCGGGTTGCCTCGGCGAGCCCCGGCTTGTGGTTGAAGGCGAGGGACACGGCACCCTTGGACACACCGGCGCGCGCGGCGACGTCCTTGATGGTGACGCGGGGTGTCGGCGATGCCGTCATCGTGCTGGCTCCACGCAGTACAGGGCCGATCGGGCGGTCTCGGCATCCGGAGTCTCCCAGCCACGCACCCCGATGGTCACCCGTTCCCCGGGCAACAGGGTCACCAGCCCACGATCGGCCCGCGCTCCCGGGTCCAGCCGGTCCGCCTGCAACAGCAGATCCCGTACGAGGGTACGGGCCGTCACCGTGACCGCCCCCGGAGCGACACTCACGTCGAACTCGGGCCGGGGGTAAGGGATTTCACGGTCCGGTACGGGAAAGTACAGCGCCCGCAGCCCGTCCGCGTCGGCGACCAGGAACTCCCCGGCCCCCACGGGCGCAAGCCTCTCCGGCACCCGCACCTCGGCGACCGCCCGCCCCTCCGCCACGAACCCGACCCGCACCACTGACCCACCCACCACACCCCCGTCCACGGACAGCCGCCGCAGCTCCACGGTCCCCTTCCACCGTTCCGCCGCCTGATTGACGACCGCCAACACCAGCTCGGATCCCCGCACTTGAAGGGTGAGCAGCCGGTCCGCGTACAGCCGCCGCAGCTCGTGGTACAGCGGCTTCTCGCGTCCGTCCCCGTCGATCGCCGCCCAGGACGTCACCGGCCAGCAGTCGTTGAGCTGCCACACGATCGTCCCAGCGCACACCGGCCAGTGCGAACGCCAGTGCTCGATCCCGGCGGCGACGGCACGGGCCTGATTGACCTGGGTGAGGTAGTGCCATCGGTCGAAGTCCCCTTCAGGCAGCGCAAAATGGCGACCGAGCCCGCGCTCCAGC
The DNA here is from genome assembly GCF_053593675.1 of Streptomyces sp. NPDC002156. Lineage (NCBI taxonomy): Bacteria > Bacillati > Actinomycetota > Actinomycetes > Kitasatosporales > Streptomycetaceae > Streptomyces > Streptomyces sp. NPDC002156. The sequence continues at coordinate 5,588 of NZ_JBSFDA010000234.1, forward strand.
TTCCCGTTCCCGTCCTCCGCCTTCTGGTGGTGCAGCATGCCGGGGGAGTCGGCAGCAAGCCGCTCACCCGGCAGCGCGCGCCGAAGCGTGGCGTACGCCGCCGGTGCCTGCCACCCGAACTCGGCCACGAAGCGCGGGACTTGGAGCCGATAGTCGGCGTAGTCCGCGCGGTTCCACACCTCCCACGAGTGGTGCGTCCCGTACGCCGGATCGTTCGGATGCCGCTCCCAGGACCCGGACCAGGGACTGCCCGCCGTATAGGGCCGCGTGGGGTCCAACTCGGCCACCACACGCGGCAGTACGCCCAGGTAGTACCCCTCGCCCCACGACTCCCCGGCGAGCCGCTGCTCCCACCCCCAGTCCCTGAAGCCCCACAGGTTCTCGTTGTTGCCGTTCCACAGCACGAGCGAGGGATGCGGCATCAGCCGTACGACGTTCTCCCGGGCCTCCGCCTCGACCTCGCCCCGCAGCGGCTGCTCCTCGGGATAGGCGGCGCACGCGAACGGGAAGTCCTGCCAGACCAGCAGCCCCAACTCGTCGCAGGCGTCGTAGAAGTCCTCGCTCTCGTAGATCCCGCCGCCCCACACGCGGACGAGGTCCACGCCGATGCCGGCCGCCTGCGCGAGCCGTTCCCGGTACCGCTCCCGGGTGATCCGGGACGGGAACACGTCGTCCGGGATCCAGTTGACGCCCCGCGCGAACAGCCGCTCCCCGTTGACGACCAGCGTGAACCCGGCCCCGTGGGCGTCGGTGGACGTGTCGAGCCCGACGGTCCGGAACCCGACCCGCCGCCGCCAGCCGTCCAGCGGGACATCACCATGACGAAGTGTCAACTCGACCTCGTACAGAGGCTGTTCGCCATACCCGCGCGGCCACCACAACTCCACGTCCGGCACGTCCAGCCGTACGACACCACTGGTCCCGTCGACCGTGCCCCGCCCCCGGAACTCGCTGCCCCCACGGCTTACCCTGGCCTCCAGCGTGAGCCCGGCCTCGACCCGGGTGCGCTCGACGTCGACCGCCAACTTCACCTGGCCCACGCCGTGTTCATCGACCGTCACCTCGGGGCGCACCCGGGCGATCCGGGCCGTGGACCAGTGCTCCAGGCGCACCGGCCGCCAGATCCCGGCGGTGACGAGAGTGGGTCCCCAGTCCCAGCCGAAGGAGCAGGCCATCTTCCGGATGTACTGGTAGGGCTCGGCGTAGGCGCCGGGCCGCTCGCCCAGCCGCTCCCGCACGGCCTCCGCCTCGGCGTAGGCGGACGCGAACCGTACGGACAGCCGCCCTGTCGTCCCGGTCACGTCGAAGCGGTACGAGCGGTGCATGTTCCGTACCCGGCCCAGGAGTTGACCGTCGAGCCGGATCTCGGCGGCGGTGTCGAGCCCGTCGAAGACGAGGTCGGTCTGCTCATGAACCGAGTCATGGACCGAGGAGGCGTCGAGGTCCGTCTCATACGTCCACTCCCGGCGCCCCACCCACGCGACCTCGGTCTCGTTCCGGCCGATGAAGGGGTCCGGGATCACGCCCGCCGCCAGCAGGTCGGTGTGCACGCATCCGGGGACGGCGGCGGCCAGTTCGCCCCCCTCGTGCCGCACGGTCCAGCCCTCGGTGAGCGGTGTGGCCTCCAGCATGCGCGCTCCCTAAACCGTTCAACTCCCGCGTGCGTCAGGCGCAGAAAGAGTGGTGTCAGCGTTGGCGAAATAGGGACTTTACCGGTTCAGTAAGTGGTGTCAGAGTGCCGAATCAGCCATCCCAGTAGTGCTCGTCCGTCCCGAACGGAGCTGATGCACATGAACCGCCGCACGATTCCCGCACTCCTCACCGCCGGTCTGCTGCTCTCCGCGTGCACCGGAACCGGCGGAACCTCAAAGGGCGCCGACGCCAAGGCGCCTGACGATCCGTCAAAGGTGAGCGGAACCATCAAGGTCCTCACCGTGCGGACCGACCTCGTGCAGGACGGCACGCTGAAGAAATACGCCGACGCGTTCCGCAAGACGTATCCGAACGTGAAGGTCGAGTTCGAGGGGCTCACCAACTACGAGGCCGAAGTCAAGATCCGTATGAACACGGAGAACTACGGCGATGTCCTGCTGATCCCCGCGGTGATCAAGAAGAGCGACTACCCGAAGTTCTTCGCGTCCCTCGGCACCCAGGCGGAGCGCGCCAAGAAGTACCGCTTCACCGACTTCACCACGGTCGGCGGCAAGGTCTACGGCCAGAGCCCGGTCGGAGTGACCCCCGGATTCCTCTACAACAAGAGGATCTGGCAGGAGGCCGGCATCACCGACTGGCCCACCACACCCGCCGAGTTCATCACCGCCCTGAAGGCGATCAAGTCGAAGACGGACGCGGACCCGTACTACACCAACTTCGCCGCCCAGTGGCCGCTCACGTCCTGGACGTACGTCAACGGCTCGGTGGGCTGTGACACCAGGGCGACGACCACACTGGTCGAGAGCGACCCCTGGGCGAAGGGCGCCGACCTGCGCGTGGGCGACACCCTCCTCTACGACATCGTGCACGACGGGCTCGCCGAGAAGGACCCGACGACCACCAACTGGGAGGCGTCCAAACCCCGGTTGGCGAAGGGCGAGATCGCCACGCAGTGGCTCGGCACCTGGGCGATCGTCCAGTTCCAGGACGCGGCGAAGAAGGCCGGCGTCGACCCCGCCGACATCGGGTTCATGCCCTTCCCGGCCCAAGTGGACGGGAAATTCTGTGCGGTTGTGGGCCCCGACTACAACCAGGCCGTCAACGTCCACAGCGAGCACAAGGAAGCGGCCCGCGCCTGGATCGACTGGTTCACCGACAAGTCCGGTTACGCGGAAGACAACTTGCCCATCTCCCCGCTCAAGGACGCCCCGCTGCCCACCGTGCTCCAGCCGTACGAGGAAGCCGGGGTGAAGTTCATCGAGGTCGACGACACAGATGGGGCTCAACTCAAGCTCGTCGACACCGAGTCGGAGGTCGGCATCTACGCCCCCGACTACCGCCAGGACCTCGTCGACCTGGCCCGTGGCGCCCGCAAGGGCAGCCTCGACGACTTCCTCGGGGACCTCGGCAAGCGCTGGGCCGAGGCACAGCGCTCAGTGGGGACGCGGTGACACGCCTGCGGCGAGGCGTAACTCCCTGGCTGTTCCTGATTGCCCCGCTCGCACTGCTGCTGACCTTCACCTACGCGCCGATCGCCAACATGGTCGCGTACAGCTTCACCGACTGGGACGGCGTCAGCCCCGAACTGCACTACACGGGCGCCGAGAACTACACCGAACTCCTCACCCGCCCCGAGCTGTTCGAGGTGTTCTTCGTCAGCGGCTACTACCTGGCCGCCTCCGTGCTCCAGATCGTCGCCGCGCTCTACTTCGCGACGATCCTCAGTTTCAACATCCGGTTCCGGAACTTCTTCAAGGGCGTGCTGTTCTTCCCGTATCTGATCAACGGGGTCGCGATCGGCTTCGTGTTCCTCTACTTCTTCCAGGACGGCGGCACCCTCGACTCGGTGCTGAGCCTGTTCGGCGTCCACACCGACCATGCCTGGCTGGGCACACCGACGTCGGCGAACATCTCGCTCGCCGGAGTCTCGGTCTGGCGCTACATGGGCCTGAACTTCGTGCTGTTCCTGGGCGCGATCCAGTCCATCCCGGGGGAGCTGTACGAGGCCGCCGAACTCGACGGAGCGAACCGCTGGCACCAGTTCCGGTACATCATCGCGCCCGGCATCAAGCCCGTACTGAGCCTGAGCGTGATCCTGTCGATCTCGGGCTCGCTCTCGGTCTTCGAGATCCCGTACATCATGACCGGCGGCGCGACCGGCACCGAGACCTTCGTGATCCAGACGGTAAAGCTGGCGTTCCAGTTCAACAAGACGGGGCTCGCCTCGGCGGCGGCCGTCGTGCTGCTGCTGATCGTGCTCGCCGTGACCTGGGTGCAGCGGCGGCTCGTTCCGGACGACAGGGTGGATCTCGTATGACGCGCCGCGCGGTCGCCCGTACGTTCGTGTACCTGTCCCTGGTCCTCGCGGCGGTGGTCGTCCTGCTGCCGCTGGGCGTGATCGTGCTGACCTCGCTCAAGTCCGAGCAGGAGATGGCGGACGACAGCGGAGCGCTCTCCCTCCCCGGCGACCTCCTGAACCTCCACAACTACGTGACGGCGTTCCAGGACGGCGAGATGCTGTCCGCGTTCGCCAACACGGCCCTCATCCTCCTCTTCACCGTCACGGGAACCGTCCTCATCGGCTCGATGACGGCGTACGCGATCGACCGCTTCACCTTCCGCTTCCGGAAGCTGGTGATCACCCTGTTCCTGGTGGCCACCCTGGTCCCCGGCGTCACGACCCAGGTGGCAACGTTCCAGATCGTGAACAGCTTCGGCATGTTCGACACCCTCTGGGCACCGATCGCGCTCTACATGGGCACCGACATCGTGTCCATCTACATCTTCCTGCAGTTCGTCCGGTCGATCCCGATCTCCCTGGACGAGTCGGCACGCCTCGACGGGGCCAACGCCTTCACGATCTACCGAAAGATCATCTTCCCGCTCCTGAAACCGGCGATCGCGACGGTGGTGATAGTGAAGGGGATCACCGTCTACAACGACTTCTACATCCCCTTCCTCTACATGCCGTCGGAAGATCTTGGCGTGATCTCGACGTCCCTATTCCGCTTCAAGGGCCCCTTCGCGGCCCACTGGGAGACGATCTCAGCGGGCGCGGTCCTGGTAATCCTGCCGACGCTGGTCGCTTTCCTGTCGTTGCAGAGGTTCATCTACAACGGCTTCATGAAGGGCGCGACCAGGTGAGGCTCCTGCTGTTAGGGGCGCGAGGCTGTGTCGATTTGCGGCTCCGCCGCGTGGGCGCGAGCAACCACGAAGCACCCGCACCCGCCGAACAACAGAGCCCCTACGGCGCCTTGGCGGAAAGAGCCTCAACCAAAACAGGCGTCACCAACTCCACCTGCCAAGCCCGAGCCCCATACCCCTCAAGCGCCCCCGCAACAGCCTCCGCATCAGCAACAACAGGCGGCTCCCAGCAAACCCTCCGCACCGTGTCCGGAGTGATCAGATTCTCCTGAGGCATGTTCAACCCCTCGGCCAGCGCCGAGACCCCGGCCCGCGCCGCGGACAACCGCGCCGCGGCCACCGGATCCTTGTCCGCCCAGGCCCGCGGCGGCGGAGGTCCGACCACAGGCTGCCCCGGCTGGGGCAACTGCGCGTCGGTGAGCGCCTTCGCCCGGTCCACCGCGGCCTGCCACTGCTCCAGCTGCCGCCGCCCCATCCGGTGTCCGAACCCGGTCAGCCCGGCCAGCGCGTGCACATTGGCGGGTACGGCGAGCGCGGCCTCGACGATCGCCGCGTCCGACAGCACCTTGCCCGGCGACACGTCCCGGCGCTGCGCGATCCGGTCCCGGGTCTCCCACAGCTCCCGTACGACGGCCAGCTGCCTGCGCCGACGCACCTTGTGCATACCGGACGTACGCCGCCAGGGGTCCTTGCGGGGCTCGGGCGGCGGCGCCGACGCGATCGCGTCGAACTCCTGCCGGGCCCACTCCAGCTTGCCCTGCCGGTCCAGTTCCTTCTCCAGCGCGTCCCGCAGGTCGACCAGGAGTTCGACGTCGAGCGCCGCGTACCGCAGCCAGGGCTCGGGCAGCGGCCGGGTCGACCAGTCGACCGCGGAGTGGCCCTTCTCGAGTACGAAGCCCAGGACGCCCTCGACCATCGCGCCCAGGCCGACCCGGGGGAACCCGGCCAGCCGTCCTGCCAGCTCGGTGTCGAACAGTGTGGCGGGGATCATGCCTATCTCGCGGAGACAGGGCAGGTCCTGGGTGGCGGCGTGCAGGACCCATTCCACACCGTCGAGCGCCTCGCCGAGGCCCGACAGATCGGGGCAGGCGACCGGGTCGATGAGCGCGGTGCCGGCGCCCTCGCGGCGCAGCTGCACCAGATAGGCGCGCTGTCCGTAGCGGTAACCGGACGCACGTTCGGCGTCGACGGCGACAGGGCCGCTGCCCGCGGCGAACGCGGCGATCACCTCGGCGAGCGCGTTCTCGTCGGCGATGACTGGCGGAATACCGTCGCGGGGTTCGAGGAGGGGGATCGGCGCCTGAGCCTCAGAAGATCCGTTGTCGTCCGGAGGAGCGCCTCCGGTGGTTCGCAGTGAGCTGTCTGCTGCGGTCTCTTGGGCTTCGGTCACCTGTCAAGGGTATCTGTGTATGGACGGCGCCCGCCGACGGAACGTTCCGTCGACGGGCGCCTTGGGGTCGTAAACCAGTCACGTGTCACACGTGTCAGTGAATTCGGTCGGTGATCAGTGGTCAGTGATGGTCGTTGATCATTGTTCAGTGGGGTTCAGTGGATGATCCCGGTTCGGAGGGCCACCGCCACCATTCCGGCGCGGTCGCCCGTGCCGAGCTTGCGGGCGATACGGGCGAGGTGGCTCTTGACGGTGAGCGCGGACAGGCCCATGGAGACGCCGATCGCCTTGTTGGACTGGCCCTCCGCGACCAGTCGCAGGACCTCGACCTCGCGGCCGGACAGCTCGCGGTAGCCGCCCGGGTGGCTCGGGGCACCCGGGGGGCGGCGGTGCATACGGGAGCCGGCACCGATGGGGGCGGCGCCGGGTCGGCTGGGAAGCCCGACGTTGTTGCGGGTGCCGGTGACGACGTAACCCTTCACACCGCCCGCGAGGGCGTTGCGAACGGCTCCGATGTCGTCGGCGGCGGACAGGGCCAGGCCGTTGGGCCAGCCCGCGGCACGGGTCTCGGACAGCAGGGTGAGCCCGCTGCCGTCGGGCAGGTGGACGTCAGCGACGCAGATGTCGCGGGGGTTGCCGATGCGGGGACGAGCCTCCGCGATGGACGAGGCCTCGATCACATCGCGTACACCGAGCGCCCACAGGTGGCGGGTGACGGTGGAGCGGACGCGGGGGTCGGCCACGACCACCATGGCGGTCGGCTTGTTCGGGCGGTAGGCGACCAGGCTTGCGGGCTGCTCAAGAAGAACGGACACCAGGCCTCCTGGAGTGCGGCGTGCTTTCAAGGTCACAGAGGTCTTCGGCATCAAACCTGTGCTCCTTTAGAGAAAGATCACGATCTGGTGAGTAACAATCCGTGCAATTCGGACACGCCTTCGATCATCCGAAGATCGAACGGTTTCGCTCTACGTCGATACGCGGCCGAAAGTGGCCGTATCGACAAAGAGCTACTAAAGACGGCGTGCCGATGCGCGACAGAAGAGGGTGCTTGGGCGTGACAAAGGGAACGGCCTTGCGGTCCCCGTGCGGGGACC
>NZ_JBSFDA010000235.1:0-12864 GCF_053593675.1 Streptomyces sp. NPDC002156
CACCGCGGCGCCGGCGACCGGGCCCGCGGTCTGGTGGCCGCCTCGGACGAGAGCGCCCTGAACGGCATGCTCGCCCTGCGCTCGGGCAACGCGACGGAGGCGTTCGACGGGCTGCTGACGGCTGCGGTCCGGCATGCGCGGGCGGCGCTGGAGCAGGGGAGCGGGAACGGGAACGTGCTGAATCGTTCCGCCGAGGAGCGCGGGGATCGCAGTGATTACGGGCCTCGTCGTGGCCTGCCGGAGCGATTCGGGGTATCGGACGGCCCCTTCTCGTACCCATACGCGCCCCAGGACTCACAGTCCTCGCACAGCGTCCCGAACCCCGACCTCGACATCGCCGTGCACCTGCTGGCACGTGCCACCGAGGCCGCCGTCTACACCGGCGACCTCCGCCGCTGCCGCGAGGCCGCCACCGTGGCCGCACGGCTCGGCATCATCCCGCCCGGCACCCTCGCGGGACTCGCCGCCGCCGTCGAGGGGCGGTACGAGGACGCCCGCAACCTCCTCAAGGCCGCCGCCGGCCGTTGCGGTCCCGGTGGCGACCCCACCCTGCTCATCCACTCCGGCATCGCCTCGCTGCTCCTCGGCGACCACTCCGGCGCCGAACGCGCCACCGTACGGGCCGCCGCCTCCGCCCGCGCCCGGGGCGAGACGGTCACCGTCCCGCAGGCCATGGAGTTCCGGGCCTACGCCGACTTCTGGACCGGACGCCCACGCGCCGCCGAGGCGGCAGCGGCCGACGCCCTCTGGCAGGCGTACGCCACCGGCCAGGACAACGGCGCCTGCCATCTCCAGGCCGCGCTCGCCATGTTCGCGGCGGTGACCGGTGACGGCGAGGTGTGCCGGGAGCGCGCCTCGGCGGCCCGTGGTCACGCCCGCGCCCACGGCCTGGGGCTGCCCGCCGCGCTCGCCCTGTGGGCGCTCGCCTTCCTCGACCTCTCCACCGGCCGCTTCGAGAGCGCTGCCGCCCAGCTGCGCGCCCTCGCCGGATTCGGGCCCGGCCACGGTCACCGGGCCATCCGGCACCTGGCCACCCCGCATTACGTCGAGGCCGCCGTCCGGACCGGTGACACGCGGGTCGCGCGGGCTGCTCATGCCGACTACGACCGGTGGGCTGTCGCTGTGCGCAGCGCGGACGACCTGGCGCTGAGCGCCAGGTGTCGGGCGTTGCTGGCGCCGGGGGCGGAGGCGGTTGATCACTATCGGACGGCTCTTGATCTGCATGCTCATGGGACGCGTGACTTCGAACGGGCCCGTACGGAGCTGTTGTTCGGGAGTGCGTTGCGTCGGTTGCGGCAGCGGACCGAGGCGCGGGATCGGCTGCACAGTGCGTTGGAGGCGTTCGAGACGTTTGGGGCGCCGCACTGTGCGACGCAGGCTCGGGCGGAGTTGCGGGCGCTGGGGGCGCCGGTGACTGTTGTGCCGGGGGCGGTGGATTTTGCTGCGCGGCTTACGGCGCAGCAGTTGATGGTGGCGCGGATGGCTGCGGAGGGGGCGACGAATCGGGAGATCGCTGTGCGGTTGGCGTTGAGTCCGCGCACGATTGATCATCATTTGCGGGGGGTGTTCTCGCGGTTGGGGATTCGGTCGCGGATTGAACTTGTGCGGTTGCTGGGGGAGGAGGGGTTGTGAGTTGGGTGCGGGCCGGTGGGGGCTGGTCGCGCAGTTCCCCGCGCCCCTAAAGGCCCGCTTGCCGCACCGTGAAGTCCATCGCGTCCCATGTTCCGCCTAGCGTCGGAGCAAGCCAACTGTCCGCCATCTTGCGGAAGGTGGCCGGAGGCAGCGCACCGGCTCCGGCAGGTAGCGCGCCGATCAGCGGCGCACCGGCTACCAGCGGCAGGTCTGCCAAGTTGCAACGGGAGGCCAGGTCAGGGGAGTCGGGCCAGCTGCCGATTACGCAGCCCGTGAAGTCCAGGTTCCTGCGGGAGAGTTCACGGGCCGTCAGTTCTGTTGTGTTGAGGGTGCCCAGGCCCGCCGAGGTGACCACCAGGACCGGTGCCGCCAGGAGTTGGGCCGCGTCCGCCAGCGTGCCGCCCTGTTCGTCGAAGCGTACGAGGAGGCCGCCTGCGCCCTCCACCAGGACCAGGTCGTACTCGGTTGCCAGTTTTGCGGCGGCCTCCGCCACTTCCGCCGGGCGTACCGGGGGGAGTGAGGCTCGGCGGGCTGCCGTTGCCGGGGCCAACGGGTCGGGGTAGCGGGCGAGTTCGAGGGTTCGTACGGCGCCTGCGAGGCGCGCTACCTCGTCGGCGTCGCCGCGCTCGTCCGGACGTACTCCCGTCTGGGCGGGCTTGAGGACGGCCACCGTGCGGCCCGCCGCCAGGGCTGTCGCGGCGACGGCGGCTGTCGTCACCGTCTTGCCCACCTCCGTGCCCGTTCCCGTGATCACCAGGATCGGCATGTTCATCCCTCCTGTGCCGCCGCGCACACCGCGCGCGTGATGCGGGCCAGGTCCTCGTCGCCGGTGACGTACGGCGGCATCGTGTAGACGAGGTCGCGGAACGGGCGCAGCCACACGCCCTCGCGTACTGCCGCCGCCGTGGCCGCCGCCATGTTCACCTCGTGGTCGAGCTGGACCACCCCGATCGCGCCCAGCACGCGTACGTCCCGGACACCGGGGAGTTCCGTCGCCCCCGCCAGACCGTCCCGCAGGCCGCCCTCGATCCGTTTGACCTCCGCCCGCCAGTCCTGGTCGAGGAGCAGGCCGATCGAGGCGCAGGCCACGGCCGCCGCCAGGGGGTTGGCCATGAAGGTCGGGCCGTGGGCGAGCACCGGGACCTCGCCGCGCGAGATGCCGTCGGCCACCCGGGGCGTGCACAGCGTCGCCGCCATCGTCAGGTAGCCGCCGGTCAGCGCCTTGCCCACGCACATCACATCCGGCGTCACCGCCGCGTGCTCCGCCGCGAACAGCGCGCCCGTGCGCCCGAACCCGGTCGCGATCTCGTCGAACACGAGCAGAACGTCGTGCGCGTCGCACGCCTCGCGCAGCACCCGTAGATACGTGGGGGAGTGGAACCGCATCCCGCCCGCGCCCTGCACCACCGGTTCGACGATCACGGCGGCCAGTTCGTCCGCGTGCCGTTCGATCGTCGAGCGGAGGTGGTCGGCGTACGACTCGTCGTACTCCGTCGGTGGGGCGTCCGCGAAGATCTGGCGGGGCAGGATTCCCTGCCACAGCTCGTGCATGCCGCCCTCGGGGTCGCACACGGACATCGGCTGCCAGGTGTCGCCGTGATAGCCGCCGCGCCAGGTCAGCAGACGCTGCTTGGCGGGGCGGCCGATCGAGCGCCAGTACTGCAGGCACATCTTGACCGCGACCTCTACCGACACCGATCCCGAGTCGGCGAGGAAGACGTGTTCGAGGCCCTCCGGAGACAAGTCGACAAGGAGCTTCGCCAGTCGTACGGCGGGCTCGTGGGTGAGGCCGCCGAACATGACGTGGCTCATCCGCGAGAGCTGGTCGCGCGCCGCCTCGTTGAGCACCGGGTGGTTGTAGCCGTGGATCGCCGACCACCAGGACGACATCCCGTCGACCAGTTCGCCCGAACCGTCCGCCAGCCGCAGCCGTACCCCGCTCGCCGACTCTACGACGAGCGGCTCGACCCGGCCCGGCATCGGCCCGTACGGATGCCAGACGTGCCGCCGGTCCAGGTCGAGCAGCTCGGACAGGGGCAGGTCAGGCATTGGGCGCGAGGTCCGTTCCGGCGCCTCGGCGGCGTACGGCGACCAGGTCCGTCCGGGGCTCGTTGACCGTCGGCGTGGCGGGGGCGGCCGTACCGCAGACACCGCCGCCGCCCTCGTGCGACCCGCACCCGCCGTCCGCGGATTCGTGGGAACCGCAGCCGCCGCCCACCGTCGCCCGGTGTTCCGGCAGCGTCACCTGGTCGGTGCCCTCGATCTCGAAACCGGCGTCGGCGATCATGTCGAGGTCGGCCTGGCCGGCCTGGCCCTCGGTGGTGAGGTAGTCGCCGAGGAAGATCGAGTTGGCCAGGTGCAGCGCGAGCGGCTGCATCGTGCGCAGATGGACCTCGCGGCCGCCCGCGATCCGCACCTCCACGTCCGGGCAGACGAACCGGACCATCGCCAGGATGCGCAGACAGCGCTGCGGGGTGAGGTTCCATTCCTTGGCCAGCGGGGTGCCCTCGACCGGGATGAGGAAGTTGACCGGAACCGAGTCCGGGTCCAGGTCGCGGAGGGAGAAGACGACGTCCACGAGGTCGTCGTCGGTCTCGCCCATGCCCGCGATCAGGCCCGAGCAGGCGGACAGTCCGGCCGCGTGCGCCTTCTGGACGGTGTCGACGCGGTCCTCGTAGGTGTGGGTGGTGGTGATCTCGCCGTAGGTGGCCTCGGACGTGTTGAGGTTGTGGTTGTAGGCGTCAGCCCCGGCCGCGCGGAGTCGTTCTGCCTGGCCGTCGGAGAGCAGGCCCAGGCAGGCGCACACCTCGACGCCCTCGTTCTGGTCCTTGATCGCCTTGATCGTGCCGGCGACCCGGTCCACGTCCCGGTCCGTCGGACCACGCCCGGACGCCACCAGACAGACCCGCTTGGCGCCCCCGGCCAGCCCGGCAGCCGCCGCCTTCGAGGCCTCGTCCGGCTTGAGCCAGGTGTATTTGAGGATGCCGGTGGTGGAGCCGAGGCGCTGGGAGCAGTAGGAGCAGTCCTCCGGGCACAGGCCCGACTTCAGGTTGACCAGGTAGTTCAGCTTCACGCGCCGGCCGAACCAGTGCCGACGCACCTTCCCGGCCGCGGTCACCACATCGAGCAGATCGTCGTCGGAGGTGGCCAGCACGGCCAGCGCCTCTTCGCGGGTCGGCAACTCGCGCCGCAGCCCCTTGTCCACCAGCGTCGTCAGCAGGTCCATGGAAGCCGATCCTGACGTATTCGACGGTCCGAGGGAAAGGAGAGTTCGTACAAGAGAGGTGCTTCGACGTGTGGGTATTGCCACATCATGGGTGACGGGGTCGGCCGCTAGTGTCTGTCCACTGCCTACAAACCTGTGCCTGCTCCGGAGGACCCATGGCGTTCGGCTGGATCGACGAGCAGGCCGAGGCGCGTCGGCGTGCCGGACTCGTACGGACCCTGCGCCCGCGGCCCGCCGACTCGCCGCTTCTCGACCTCGCGAGCAACGACTATCTGGGCCTCGCCCGGCACCCCGAGGTCACCGAGGGCGCCGCCCGGGCCGCCCGGCGGTGGGGCGGCGGGGCCACCGGGTCGCGGCTCGTGACCGGCAGCACCGAACTGCACGCGGAACTCGAACGCGAACTGGCCGACTTCTGCGGTTTCGAGGCCGCGCTCGTCTTCTCCTCCGGCTATGCGGCCAACCTCGCCGCCGTCACCGCGCTCGCGCCGCACGGCTCCCTCGTCGTCTCGGACGCGGGCAACCACGCCTCGCTGATCGACGGCTGCCGGCTGGCCCGGGGCACGACCCAGGTCGTCGGGCACGCCGATCCCGATGCCGTCCGCAAGGCGCTCGGCACCCACGCCGGGCCCGCCGTGGCCGTGTCCGACACGGTCTTCTCGGTCGACGGGGACGCGGCGCCGCTGGATCAACTTGCCGCCGCCTGCCGGGAGTTCGGTGCGGGCATGGTCGTCGACGACGCGCACGGGCTGGGGGTTCTGGGGGACGGCGGGCGCGGTTCCGCGTACGCGGCCGGGCTCGCGGGGGCGTCGGACGTCGTCGTGACCGTCACGCTGTCCAAGTCGCTGGGGAGCCAGGGGGGTGCGGTCCTTGGACCCGCTCCGGTGATCGAGCACCTCGTCAACGCGGCCCGTACGTTCATCTTCGACACCGGGCTCGCCCCGGCGGCGGCGGGCGCGGCCCTCGCCGCCCTCACGCTGCTGCGCCGCGAGCCCGAACGGGCCGCACGCGCGCGTGCCGTGGCGCGCGATCTGCACACCCGGCTGACAGCACAGGGGTTGTCGGCGGTACGACCGGACGCTGCCGTCGTCTCCGTGCGCGCGCCGTCCCCGGAGGGGGCCGTGCGCTGGGCGGCCGACTGCCGGGCCGCCGGAGTGGGCGTGGGCTGCTTCCGCCCGCCGTCCGTGCCCGACGGAGTGTCCCGGCTGCGGCTGACCGCCCGCGCGGACCTGTCCGAGGAGCAGATCGCACGGGCGGTACGGGTGATCGGCGAGAACCGACCGTAGATCCTTGGTGCTGCAGTGCCGTTGATCAGTGACACGCGACCGTGAGTCGGCGGACCGCGGCCGTGCGTCCTAGGGCGATCACCGGAACGCGGTGAGGAAACCTGTCCAGCTCTCGGGGGAGAAGAGCAGGACAGGCCCGGCGGCGTTCTTGGAATCGCGTACGAACAGTCCGGACCGGACTTCCGCGTCCGGACGGGCCGTCTCCACACAGTTGTTCGCGCCGGTGCTGTAGCTGCTGCGCAGCCATTGCACACCGGGCGGTTCGACGACGGACAGGACGTTCCGAGGCAGTGCGGTCATGGTGCCTCCTTACACGCCGTGTTGTAGACCGGCGATGAAATCCAACGAATCCTCGGGCGAAAGGGCGTGGATCTGAAGGGTGTTGAAGGCCTCGCTGTAGGCCTGGAGGTCTTCTTTCCGTTCGAGGTAGAGGCTACTCATCATCTGGTCGAGAACAACCACATCCAGGTCAGAAGTGCTCGGAAAGGAGAAGATAACGAAAGGGCCTGTGATGCCGGTGTAAGCCCCTGCGGTGAACGGCAGGATCTGGAGCCTCACTTGGGGCAGATGGGCCGCTTCCAGGAGCCGTTCCAGCTGACGCGTCATCACCTCTGGGCCACCCACTTCACGGCGCAGCACCGCCTCGTCGAGGACCGCGCTCAGGGCCAGCGGCGGATCCGAACGCAGTACGTCCTGCCGGGCCAGCCGCACTTCGACCAGGGCGTCGAGCCGGGTCTCCTCCAGGCCGTCCACGGCCGCCCGGGTCACCGCGCGGGCGTACTCCCGGGTCTGCAGCAGCCCCGGGACCACCGAGGTCTCCAGGGTGCGCATGGTGCTGGCCTGCGACTCCAGGCTGATGAAGTCCCGGTAGGTGGGCGGGAGTACACCACGGTAGGCGTGCCACCAGTGGTGCCGGCCGCCGTCCTCACCGCCCGCCAGTACGAGCAGCAGCTCGCGTGACTCGCCCTCCGGGACCTGGTAGGCATCGAGAAGTAACCGGACGTCCGCGGGTTTCACCCCGCTCGCGCCGGTCTCGATACGGCTGACTTTCGACTGGTGCCAGCCCACCAGTCGGGCCGCCTGGCCGCTTGTGAGTCCGGCCCGGGCACGCAGCGCGCGCAGTTCGGCACCCAGTTTTCGGCGGCGCACGGCGGGTCCGTACTGCATGGGCCACTCCTTACTCCTAATGAGCCGCCCAAATACGCTCTGGGGTCGCAGAGTTCACCGCTTCGAGCGACAGATATATGCATATCTTGGTGGATCGCACCCCGTGACCGGCGCGGGAATGGCAGTCTGGCGCGAAGCACCAGTCCGGGACCGTACTCGAACCAGCCGCTCCGTGTCGGGCTCCGGTTCCGTGGGAAAGGGACGACGCCGCCATGGCAGACCACCTGGAAGCATCCGTCACTCTGCCGAGCGATCCCGCCTCGGTCTCCGCCGCCCGCGCATATGTGGCCAACGTCCTGGCGGAATGGGGTCTGTCAGGTGAGAGTGAAACCGCCGACACCATCCGTCTGATCGTCTCGGAACTCGCCACCAACGCCGTACAGCACACCTTCGGGTTGTCACCCACCTTCACGGTGGACGTCGCCCTCGACCGTGACGAACATCTGCGCATCGGGGTGACCGACAGTCACCCGCGCTTCCCCAAGCGACTGCCGGCCGCGGTGCAGCAGGACAACGGCCGCGGAATGGTCATCATCCGTTGGCTGACCGCCGAGTCGGGCGGCAGACTCCGCGTCCGCCCCACCCGCGAGGGCGGCAAGACGGTGTCGATCGAACTCCCGTGGACGGCCCCGGCCAGGCCCCCGGTCACGGCGGCGGGCCAGCAGGAGCCGTAAGGACAAGTCGACAGGTATCGGTTCGTTCCTAGGCTCCGGTCCCGCCGGCGTGCGCCCGGCCGAAGGCGCCTCGTAGCAGGGCGCGGAAGGCGTCGGCGGCCGGGGCTGTCTCGTCGGTGCGGCGGACGACCGAGATCGTGCGGCGCAGGTCGCCGGGTTCCAGGAGCCGGGTTCCGACCGGGGTGACCGCCGTCCGCGCGACCATCTCCGGTACGACCGCCACCCCGAGGCCCGCGCTGACCAGTGCGCACACCAGGGCGTACCCCGGTGTCGCCACCAGCACCGACGGGGTCGCGCCGGCCCGGGCGAGGGCGGCCTCGACGCCCTGGCGGGGCGGATGGTCCGGCGCCATGCTGACCAGCGGCTGGCCCGCCAGCTCGGCCAGCGGAAGCCTCGACGCCTCCCCGGCCAGCACATGGCCGGGTGCGGTCACCAGGACCAGCTCCTCGACGAGGACCGGCTCGGCGGTGACCGATCCGGGCAGGGGCGCGGGCAGGGCCGGTTCGTAGGTGTGCGTGAGCGCGAGATCGACCTCCCCGGCGGCTACGGCGGCCACCCCGGACGGCGGTTCGTAGTCCGCGACCGACAGCCGTACGTCCGGATGGGCCCGGCGGAACGCGCTCAGGACCGGCGGCAGCAGCTGGATCCCGGCTGTCTGGAAGGTGCCGAGGCGGAGCGTGCCGCCCGACAGCCCGGTGAGTTGTGACAGTTCGTGCCGGGCGCGTTCCAGCTCGTCCAGTACCCGACGGGCCCGTGCCACCAGCAGCTCGCCCGCCGGTGTGAGCCTGGCTCCCCGGTGATGCCGTACGAGCAGTGCGGTGCCCGTCTCCCGTTCCAGCTTGGCGAGTTGCTGCGAGAGCGCGGGCGGGGTGTAGCCGAGGCGCTCGGCGGCGCGGGTGATGGACCCGGCCTCGGCGACCGCCACGAGCGCTGCGAGACGTGTGGGATCGTACATCCTGCGGCTCCAGGGACGGAGGCGGTGGCCAAGGCTTAACAACTGCTTAAGGCAGACCCAGGATATTCGACATACCTGCTGAAGGCCGGGCCGGGGCACGCTGGACGCCATGGACGCACAGCTCATCGCCTTCACCGGGGTCGCCGCGGGCATGGTCGCCATGCCGGGCGCAGATTTCACCGTCGTCGTGCGCAACGCCCTCGTCTCCCGGCGGGCCGGGGTCGCGTGCGCGCTGGGGATCACCGGCGGGCTGCTCCTGCACACCGCGCTGGCCGTGGCCGGTGTCGCCGCCGTGCTCACAGCGGTGCCCGCGCTCTTCCGCGCGCTGCAACTGCTGGGCGGGGCCTATGTGTTGTATCTCGGCGCGCGAACCCTGTGGTCGCTGCGCGGGCGCCGGGCCGAGGTGGCCGACGAGGTGCGGGCCGCCGTACGACCGTTGCGTCAGGGCTTTGTCACCAACGCGCTCAATCCCAAGGCGCCCATCACGTTCATGAGTCTGCTGCCGCAGTTCGTGCCGGCGGGCGCTCCCGCCCTGCCCAGGACGCTGCTGCTCGCGCTGATCGTCGTGGCGCTGGCCCTGGTGTGGTTCCCGGCGGTGGCACTTCTGGTGGACCGGCTCGGGCGGTGGCTGCGCCGGCCGCGTGCCGCCCGGGCCGTCGAGGCGGTCACCGGCACCGCGCTGACGGTCCTCGGGGCGCTGCTCCTGCTGGAGCCGCTGCTCTCGCTGTGACGGGCTGACGGGCTACGGGTCCCGGGGCGGGACGGCGGCTCCGGAAACCGCCGTACCGCCCCGGGGAGGTCAGCTGACCCGGCCGTACCAGACGCTCTTCGTCCAGATCTTCTGGAGCTTCACGACGTCCCCGGTCTTCGGGGAGTGCCAGATCTTTCCCTTCCCGGCGTAGATGCCCACGTGGTAGACGTTCGAGCCCGAGTGGAAGAAGACCAGGTCTCCGCCGCGGCGGTTCTTGGCGGAGATGTGCTTGGTCTTGTTGTACTGGGCCGCCGCCGTACGAGGCAGCTTCTTGCCCGCCTTCTTGTACGAGTAGAGCGTGAGCCCGGAGCAGTCGAACCTGCTCGGTCCCGCGGCACCGTACTTGTACGGGGAGCCCTTCTTGGAGGCCGCGATCTGAAGTGCCTTCGTCGACGGCGCGATTGCCGCGGCTTCTGTCGCGACTCCCGGTATCACCAGGGTGCCGCCGACGGCGGCGAGGGTGAGGGCCGAGGCCGTACCGGCTCGGGACATCATCGACGGAACACGATTGAGCGCAGACATGCGCAACCCTTCGTCAGCCGCCTGTGAAGGATGACCTGTCGGATTCGGGCTGGCGAAGTTGCCCGGCCGCTGACGCGGCTTCACCCCAAGGGCTGCTCGGCCCGGTCATGGCGTGACCGTCCCGGCGACCCGTCGTGCCTGGGTCCTCCACTCCTGCCGATGCACATCTGTCGACCGGTCATCCGGGCGGCGGCAGGACTCGGCGTCCACCCGGATCGCCCCGCCGTTGTGGCGGGGGCTTGTCGTCAGGAAGGGATCTTGGCTCATGGAAGTAGGAAAATCCCAATGGAATCAGGGCTTTGTGGCGTTACTCACCCGTGACCCATTCGGGTGGACACCCGTACCCTCGGGCCGATTTGGCGAGGGTCGCGCACCCCCGGACCAGCGCGGAAACATCGCGGTTCCGGCTGTGAACTACGCGCGTTTCGCAAGCCGAACGGGCCGACCGGGGGACATGTCACTACGCCGAACGGGGGATGTCATCCAGTCACTCCCCGGCTCGTTCCGGACAGTCCGTCGCCGGGACGGACGGGCCCGCCCGATACGGGTCCGCCGGCCGGGTGGGTCAACTGGCGGGCTCACGCGGAACGGTGACACGCGCCGTTCGGCGCTCCCCGTCGAGAACGCGCAGCGCACGCGCCAGCGTATGCGCATGCACCTCCGCTTCGCCACGCTGATGCATCAACTCCAGCGCGTCCCGCAGCGCCACCGCCTTGGCGACCAGAGCCTGCGCGGCCCGCAGTCCGCGGTACGTGTCCCCGTGATAGGCCGGGTTGATACGGCCGAGCAGATCGGCCACTTCGAGGTAACGGTCGATCAACTCGCCCTCCGCGCGCGTCAGGGCGGGCAGCGGAGGCAGTTCGGGCGGAAGCATCGGTGGCTCACCTCGTGCCGGGGGCGGGGTCCGAGGACCTGCGGCTGGGCACGACGCGGTCCACCAGCCCGTACTCCAGGGCGGCCTGCGCGTCGAGGATCTTGTCCCGCTCGATGTCCGCGGCGACCTGCTCCGGGCTCTGTCCGGTGTGCCGTACGAGCAGTTCCTCCAGCAGGGTACGGATCCGGCCCATCTCCTGTGCCTGAATGGCGAGATCGCTCACCTGTCCCTGGATCGGCCCGGACAGCGAGGGCTGGTGGATCAGCACCCGGGCCCCCGGCAGCGCGCTGCGCTTGCCCGGCGTCCCCGCGGCCAGCAGCACGGCCGCCGCGGAGGCCGCCTGCCCCAGACAGATGGTCTCGATGTCGCAGGTGACGAACTGCATCGTGTCGTAGATCGCCGTCATCGCGCTGAACGAGCCGCCGGGGGAGTTGATGTACAGCGAGATGTCCCGGTCGGGCGCCAGATATTCGAGATGCATGAACTGCGCCATCACGTCATTGGCCGAGGTGTCGTCGACGGGCGTCCCGAGAAAGACGATCCGCTCCTCCAGCAGCTTCGAGTACGGATCCATCGTCCGGCTCCCGGCACTGGTGCGTTCGGTGAACTCGGGCAGGACATAGCGGGCTGACGGTTCGTCGGTGTCGTGCATGCGCGCGGCCTCCTCGATAGCTTCCGTAAAAAATGTACAGGACGTACAGAGCTAGGGCGAGGGAGTACGGGCTTTGCGGTGGGCCTTGGACGCCGGGGTCCGGCAGCGCCCCATAGGGGCGCGGGGAACTGCGCGCCCAGCCACGGCGGCGCCGCAGTGAACCGACAACCCTTCGCCGCACCCCAAGCGGAGCGCTTACGCTGGAGCACATGGCCTACGAGATTCCGGTGACGCAAGCCAGGGCTGAACTTGCCGACCTGATCAACAAGGTGGTGTACGGCGGTGAGCGCGTCGTCGTGACGCGGCACGGCAAGCCCCTCGTCGCCCTGGTCTCCGCGGCCGACCTGGAACGCCTGGACAAGCTGGACGCGGCGGAGGAGCAGGTCGTCAGCGCCGTCTCCAGCGTCCGGGAGGTCGCTGCCGCGCCCGTCGAACGGCAGCGGTTCGGCATCGCGGCGGAGCACCGGGGGCCCGGGGCGCGCTGATCGCGCGGCCAGGACGTACACGTACGGGACCGGGTGCCCCCGTCCGCTGTGGCGGGGACACCCGGTCGGTTTCGTCGCGTGCGGTCAGTTCACCAGGGCGGGCTCCCGCTCGGCGGCCGGCGCCGGCTCGCTGTTCCCGTCCTCCGTACGGCCCTTGAGTGCGCTGCCCAGCAGGACCGCGCCCAGGCCCAGCGCCGCCCACCAGGTCAGGGTCAGGGCGGGACCGAGGGCCGCCGCGCCGTCGAAGAACGACACCGAGCGGAGCAGGGAGGCGCCCGCACCCGGCGGCAGCCACTGACCGATCGTGCCGGCCGGCTCGGGCAGGAGTTGCGGGGCGCCGGACGCGCCGGAGAACGGGTTGCCGATCAGGACGACGGTCAGACCGCCGAGGCCGATTCCCGCGGGTCCGAGCAGTGCGGCGAGTCCGGCGACCGCGCTGCTCACGGCGAGTGCGGTCAGCCCCAGCGCGGCGGCCTCGCTCCACCAGTCGCCGGTGAGCACCCCGAGCCAGCTGTGCGTGATCGCGGCGGCGGCCACACCGACCAGCGCGGCGCTCCCGAGCAGGGCGCCGGCCGCACGTACCCCACGCAGCCCGAGCAGCGTGACCACCGCGCCGGCGGCCACACCGGCGAGGGCCAGCGGC
>NZ_JBSFDA010000236.1:0-12812 GCF_053593675.1 Streptomyces sp. NPDC002156
CGCCCCCAGACCCCCCTTTTCGGCCTGAACGGCCTCGTCCTCAAACGCCGGACGGGCTGGAGTGGCGCGCGCGGGTGGGAGGGACGCGCTTGTCCTCATACGCCGGACGGGCTGGAGTGGCGCGCGCGGGTGGGAGGGACGCGCTTGTCCTCATACGCCGGACGGGCTGGAATGCCCTGGCCGGTGCTGAAGAGGCGCCGCCTGTGCTGTGGAAGCGGCGGGGGTGGGTGGGAACGGTGGTGTCAGGCTGCCGTGGGCCTTACCAGGCCGGATTCGTACGCGAAGACCACCGCCTGTACGCGTGCGCGGGCGCCGATCTTGGCGAGGATGCGGCTGACGTGGGACTTGACGGTGGTCGGGGAGATGGACAGGCGGGTGGCGATCTCGGTGTTGGACCAGCCGGCGGCGACCGCGGTGAGGACGTCGCGTTCGCGTCGGGTGAGGGCGTCGAGTTCTGTCTCCCGGTGGAGTGGGCCGGTGGTGTGTTCGTGCCGGACGGTGTCGATCAGGGCGCGGGTGAGGCTGGGGGTCGTGACGGCGTCTCCGGCGGCCACTATGCGGACGGCCGCGGCCAGTTCGTCCGGGGTGGCGTCCTGGGGGAGGAAACCGCCGGCTCCGGCGCGCAGGGCCGCGTAGGCGTGCCGCTCGTGGTCGGTGGGGGTCAGGAGCAGTACGCGCGGGCGGTGTTTGGTGGCTCTGGCGGACTCCGTGACCGGGAGCAGGGTGGGAGGGCGGGTGATGCGGCTGATGACGTCGACCCCGTCCGTGTCGACCACCAGGGTGTCCATCAGGACTACGTCGGGGCCTAGTGCGGCACTCATGCGTACCGCTTCGGCGCCGTTCGTCGCCTCGCCGACAACGGTCAGGTCGGGCTCGGTGGCAAGGAGCATGCGCAGGCCGAGACGCTGCAGGGACTGACGGTGGACGACGAGTACAGAGGCCATGGCGGGCACTCTCCTTGTACGAAACTGTTTCGTTCACTTCGATATGCGTCAGCCTAGCTCTCGGCGCTATCGAAACGGCTTCGTTTCGGGTGTGGTCTGGGTCACTTCTTTTTAGGGGTTGTCGCTCGCGCAGTTCCGATATATCGTTGACGCATCGCGACAGATCAACGACAAGACAACGAATGGAGTGGTTGCGATGCGTTCCCATGGAGAGGAATTCGGTCCGGGCTTCGGTTCCGGACGCGGACACGGTCATGGTGGTCCCGGGCGGCGAGCCGCCTTCGGTCCCTTCGGGCCCGGTTTCGGTGGCCCCGGCGGTCCTGGTGGTCCTGGCTTCGGCCCGGGTCCCTGGGGCGGGCGCGGCGGCCGGGGCGGACCGCGGGGCAGGGCGCGGCGCGGTGATGTCCGCGCATCGATCCTGGCCCTGCTGAAGGACCGGCCCATGCACGGCTACGAGATGATCCAGGAGATCGCCGAGCGCAGCGGGGGGGCGTGGAAGCCCAGCCCCGGCTCGGTCTACCCCACCCTTCAGCTGCTGGAGGACGAGGGCCTGATCGTCAGCGAGACCGAGGGCGGCAAGAAGCTGTTCTCGCTCACCGAGGCCGGCCGTACGGCGGCCGACGAGGGTCCCGACGCACCCTGGGAAGAGGCCGGGCGCGGCGTCGACTGGGAGGCCCTGAACGACATCCGCCAGGCCGGCTTCGGTCTGATGGAGGCCTTCGGCCAGGTCTGGAAGACGGGCAGCAAGGAGCAGCGCGAGAAGGCGCTCACGGTCATCAACGAGGCCCGTAAGAAGCTGTATCTGATCCTCGCCGACGAGGACTGATGGGGCCGATGGGCCGTCCTCGGGGACATGTCCGCCCTCGGCGGTGTGTCCCCCTGGTGCGTGAAGGCGCCCCGCGGAAGTGTCCGCGGGGCGCCTTTGTGCTGTCGTGCGGCGCTCATCGGCGGGCTCACGCCACCAAGCCGGCCAGTTTGCGCAGAGACTCGTTCAGGGCGGCCGTTCCAGAGTCCTTCAGCTTGCCGGCCATCAGGGAGACCGCCGCGCCGGTGAACTCGCCGTCGATCCGGACCGTCGTGGCGTCGCCGTCGGGCGTGAGGGTGTAGCGCGTGGCGACGGTCACGGCCATCGGGCCCTTGCCCCGGATCGACAGGGTGCGGGCGGGCTCCAGCTCGTCGATGGTCCACTCGACCTCGGCCGGGAAGCCCATCAGCTTCATGTTCTCCTCGAAGGTGCCGCCGACCTCCAGCGCGGAGGGGCCGCCCTTCGGGAAGCTCGTGTGGGTCGCGTTCCACTCTCCGTACGCCGGCCAGTCCGTCAGCTGCGCCCAGACCTTCTCCGCCGGTGCCTGGATGCGTGCCTCCGCGCTTATTTCGGCCATGCGACCACCTCTGTGTCTCGGGCTGCGGTGTCGCGGAACGTAGCTGTAAGGGCCGGAACATTCAATACTGACGAGCAGTCAGGTTCGTGGGTGGGTGGGCGGGTTCAGCTCACCCGCCGTATCACCGCCGCGTCGAACAGGTCCCACGCGCGTGGGAAGGGGCCTTCGTCGTGGCAGTGCCATGCCTCCCAGAACAGGTCGGCCAGCAGTGCGTCCTCCGGGGCGTAGACCCGGTAGACGTACTGTCTGCCGTCCGTGGCCGGCAGCGCCACCAGCCAGCACCTGCTCTCCATGTTGGAGTGGGACGTGCGAGGGCGTGCCCCGGTTGCGCCCGGGGCGTGCGGCAAGGGTGTGTGCGCCCCTTGCGTCGACTTCGGGTCGAAGCGGCGTGATGTCATCCGTAAGGAGGAGATTCCGCCCCCGATGCCCACCTTCCGTGGGACGCGGAAATGGTGCGCCACGGGGATGACCGGATCGACTGGGACTGATGGGGTAGGGGATGTGCAACCCCGTATTCCCCGGCAGTCGACCACTGAGCACGGTGCGAACCGCGTGGACAGCGATGCCAGGCTCACCGCAGAGCTGGCAGCGGTGGTGGCCGGTGCGCGCAGACGGGCGCTGCGGGACGGGGACCGGCAGATCGACACGGCCCATCTGCTGCACACCCTCCTGGAATCCGATCCCGAGGTGCGCGCGGTGTTCGAGGGCGACAGCCCGCAGGTCGCGCGGCTGCTCGGCTATCTCGTGCAGCGCAGCATCGGGTACGGGCTGCGCTGGCAGGGTTCCGTCGAGGATTCCGGGGCACTGCCCGTGCTCCCAGGAGCGGCGGGTACGGCCGTCGGCTGGTCGCCGGTCGCGGCGGGGGCGCTGGAGGAGGCGTGCGAGCGGGCCGCGCGACGCGGTGACCCACGCGCGCGTGGCGTCGATCTCCTCGCTGCCATCGTCGGGGATCCGGAGTCCCGGGCCGTCGAGGTGCTCGGGCGGGGCGGAGTCGACGCGGGGGAGTTGGTGGCGCGGCTGCGACAGGCCGAATCGACGGTGGTGGGGTGGGAGGAGTACGTCTGGGGTACTGACGGCGGCTGAGACGCGGGTCCGCTCGGCGGGCTCCGGCGGGCCGTCCAGCTCGTGAGACAGGTGTCATTGGGAGTGACGGTCATGTCGTCGCCTGTCATCATGTGCCGGTGCGTACGTCAGGGAGCGGTGAGGTCGGTCGGGGCAGGGGTGTCGGGCTCGGGCTCGCGCTGGTGTCGGCGGTCGCGTTCGGCGGGTCAGGGGTCGCGGCCAAGCCGCTGATCGAGGCGGGACTCGATCCCCTGCACGTCGTGTGGCTGCGCGTGACCGGCGCCGCTCTCGTGATGCTGCCCCTGGCCGTGCGGCACCGCGCGCTGGTGCGTCGGCGGCCCGCGCTGCTCGCCGGGTTCGGCCTGCTCGCCGTGGCCGGCGTCCAGGCCTTCTACTTCGCCTCGATCTCCCGCATCCCCGTAGGGGTCGCCCTGCTCGTCGAGTACCTCGCACCCGCGCTCGTGCTCGGCTGGGTGCGGTTCGTGCAGCGGCGGCCCGTGACCCGCGCCGCCGCCCTCGGTGTCGTCCTCGCGGTCGGCGGGCTCGCCTGTGTCGTCGAGGTGTGGTCCGGGCTGAGCTTCGACGCCACGGGGCTGCTGCTCGCGCTCGCCGCCGCCTGCTGTCAGGTCGGCTACTTCGTCCTGTCCGACCAGGGCAGCGACGCGGGCGACGAGGCGCCCGACCCGCTCGGCGTCATCGCGTACGGGCTTCTGGTCGGCGCCCTTGTGCTGACCGTCGTGGCGCGTCCGTGGGGCATGGACTGGACCGTGCTCGCGGGCACCGCGGACATGGACGGCACACCGGTCGCGGCCGGGCTCCTGCTGGGCTGGATCGTGCTCGTCGCCACGGTCGTCGCCTACGTCACGGGCGTGCTCTCGGTGCGGCGGCTCTCGCCGCAGGTCGCCGGTGTCGTGGCATGTCTGGAGGCGGTCGTCGCGACCGTGCTGGCCTGGGTGCTGCTGGGCGAGCATCTGTCGGCGCCGCAGATCGTCGGAGGCGTGGTGGTGCTCGTGGGCGCGTTCATCGCGCAGTCGTCGGCGCCCGCCAAGGGGTCGGCGGAGCCGGTCGCCCGCGGCCCCGAAAAGGATGTGGCGGCCCGTCGTACCGCCGCGTAGGGTCGCGATCATGCACGCGCGAGCACTCGTCCTTCCGCCTCCGGCCGCCTGAGGCGGGCTTTCCCGAGAACATGTCCGACGTATCGCCGTCGGGCTGAACGGCGCTGCCCGCAGACGAAGTCCGAGGAACCCCGTCGAGCCGTCGAGCCCCGAGGGCCCGGGTCCTTTCGTCATCTTCCGCGCGGTCGCCGCCCTTCGGCCGGTCTCCGCGCGACCGCGGAGAGACTCTCGTGTCGAATGCTGTCTCCGGCCTGCCCATCGGGCGAGGCCTGCTCTTTCTGATCGTCGCCGGTGCCGCCTGGGGCACCGCGGGCGCCGCCGCCTCCCTCGTCTACCGGGTGAGCGACATGGGCCCCGTCGCCCTCTCCTTCTGGCGTTGCGCGGGCGGCTTCGTGCTGCTGCTCCTCGTCCGGTCGCTGCGACGCCGTACGGCCGTCAGGTCCGGGCCGTGGCGCCGCAAGGCTCTGCGTGCCGGGGTCACCGGGCTCTCGCTCGCCGTGTTCCAGACCGCGTACTTCGCGTCCGTCCAGGCCACCGGCCTCGCGGTCGCCACCGTCGTCACGCTGGGCGCCGGGCCCGTCCTCATCGCGCTGGGCGCCCGGCTGACCATGGGTGAGCGGCTGGGCGCGGGCGGGACTGTCGCCGTCGCCGGGGCGCTCACCGGGCTCGCGGTGCTGGTGCTGGGCAGCGGTGGCGCCGAGGTCCGGCCCTCGGGTGTCGCCTGGGCCGCGCTGTCGGCGGCCGGGTACGCCCTGATGACCCTCCTCACCCGGTGGTGGGGGAGGGACGGGGAAACGGACGCGTTCGGTACGTCCGTCAGGGCCTTCGGCGTCACCACGCTGTGCCTGCTGCCGTTCGCGCTCGCCGAGGGGCTCCTGCCGCAAACCGGCGACGGCCTGCGACTCATCGGGTTGGTGGTGTACGTCGCTGCCGTGCCGACCGCCCTCGCGTACGGGCTGTACTTCGCGGGGGCGGCCGTCGTCCGCTCGGCGACCGTTTCCG
The DNA here is from genome assembly GCF_053593675.1 of Streptomyces sp. NPDC002156. Lineage (NCBI taxonomy): Bacteria > Bacillati > Actinomycetota > Actinomycetes > Kitasatosporales > Streptomycetaceae > Streptomyces > Streptomyces sp. NPDC002156. The sequence continues at coordinate 5,506 of NZ_JBSFDA010000236.1, forward strand.
TGATCATGCTGCTGGAACCGGTGAGCGCGGCGGTCCTCGCCGTCACCCTGCTCGGCGAGCGGCTGACGGCGGCGACCGTCGTGGGCACCCTGCTGATGCTGGGCGCGGTGGCGGGGCTCGCGGTGGCGGAGACGCGCGGTGCCCGTGCCGGTGTGATGGAGCGAGCGGAACCCGGAGGGGCGTTCGGCTGAGGCTCAGGCGTCCTGCGACGGGTCCTTCGCGTCGCCGATCGCGTCCAGTTCCGCGATGGCGTCCGCCGGCAGCGTCAGGTCCGCCGCCGCGATGTTCTCGCGGAGGTGGGCGCGTGAGGAGGTGCCCGGGATGAGAACGATGCTCGACGAGCGCTGGAGCAGCCAGGCCAGGGCGACCTGCTGCGGCGAGGCGCCGAGACGGGCGGCGACCTCGGTGAGGGTCCGCGACTGGAGCGGGGTGAAGCCGCCGAGCGGGAAGAAGGGCGCGAAGGCGATGTTCTCCGCCGCGCACCGCTCGACCAGCGCGTCGTCCTCCCGGTTGGCCAGGTTGTAGAGGTTCTGCACGGTGACGACCGGGGCGATGGCCTGCGCCTCGGTCAACTGGGCGGAACTGACCGCACTGACCCCGAGATGCCGGATCAGACCTTCCTTCTGCAGCTCGGCCAGGACCCCGAACTGCTCGCCGAGCGGCTGCTCACCGGCCGTGTGGTCCGCGCCGACGCGCAGGTTCACCACATCGAGTACGTCCACGCCGAGGTTCCGGAGATTGTCGTGGACGGCCGACCTGAGGCTCTCGGGGTCCAGGGCGGGCAGCCAGCTGGCGTCGCTGCCGCGCCGGGCGCCCACCTTCGTGACGATGCGGAGATCGGCGGGGTAGGGGGACAGGGCCTTCCTGATCAGCTCGTTGACAACCGTGGGTCCGTAGAAGTCGCTGGTGTCGATGTGGGTGATGCCCCGGTCGACGGCCTCGCGCAGCACCGCCACGGCCTCGTCGGGGTCCTTGGGCGGCCCGAACACATGGGGGCCCGCCAACTGCATGGCGCCGTACCCCATACGGGTCAGGGTCAGACCCTCGGCCGGGGTGAGGGTTCCGCCGGAGACGGTGTCGGCCATGGTGTTGCCTTTCGTCGCGTACCGCTGAGGTGGTCGTCGGACGTCGTCGGACGAAGTGAGTCGTCAGCGGGTGTCGTTCGTCGTTGTCCGGACCGACTCTGCCGCGATCCGTACCCGGGTGGCAGTACCCCGATGTTCCTGGGGGCGACAGGGACACCCACATCCCGGGCCGTCCGATCTACGGTGGTGGGTATGGACGCCAACAACGTGCTCGGTGAGTTTCTGCGGGCCCGCAGGGAGCTGGTCCGGCCCGAGGACGTCGGGCTCAGCGGCGGCGGTCTGCGGCGGGTGCCCGGGCTGCGCCGGGAGGAGGTCGCGACGCTCGCCGGCATCAGCTCCGACTACTACCTGCGGCTTGAGCAGGGACGGGACCGCAATCCGTCCGTCCAGGTGCTCGAAGCGCTCGCCCGGGTGCTGCGCCTCGACGCCGACGCGACCCGCCACCTGGTCGGCCTGACGGGGACCGGGCGGCGGCCCGCACCGCGCAGACGGGCGGCGAAGCCGGCCCAGGTACCGATGACCATCCGGAAGCTCATCGACGGCTGGCCCACGAACCCCGCCTATGTGCAGGACCGGTACACCGACGTGCTCGCGGCGAACGCGCTGTGCCGCGCGCTGTCCCCGGACTACGTCCCCGGCGTGAACCTGCTGCGGTCCGTGTTCCTCGACCCCGCCGCGCGCGAACTGCACCGCGACTGGGAGGACCTGACCGCCGGGATCGTCGCGAGCGTGCGCGCGCGAGCCGGCGCCGACGTCGACGATCCGCGCCTGGTCGAACTGGTCGGGGAGCTGTCCCTGCGCAGTGAGCGTTTCCGGGTGCTCTGGGGGCGCCACGACGTCGTCCCCATGCGCGCACGCGTCAGCAAGCTGTCCCACCCCCAGGTCGGCGACCTCGACCTGTACTGCGACAAGCTCGACATCGGCAGCTCGGACGGCCTCCTTCTCGTCGTCTTCCACGCCGAGCCCGGCAGCCGTGACGCGGAGCTGCTGGGGCTGTTGGGGAGCCTCAACGCCCCGGAATTCGCCGGGCATACGAAGGCCGACGAGCAGCAACCGCGGCAGCGGCAGCGGCGAGGCGATGCGCCGGTCGCCGACGAGCCGAACGCCGACGGGAGTTGAGGTCCCCTACAGCCCCCGCCTGCGCCGCTGAACCGTCAGCGCCGCCGCGTCCCGTGGCCCGCCCCGCACCGCGAGGCCGGCCGCGATACGGTCCTGGACCTCGGCGGGCTTCTTCTCGGCGTACTTGAACTTCGCCCGTACGTCCGTCACTTCGAGCCTGATGCCACGGATACCGGAGAGCATGCGCCCGTACGGCTCCTCGCCCGCTGCCACCCGTGCCGAGCCGCCCTCCGGCTGGAAGTGGCCCATCTGGCGGTTGAGCAGGGCGGCCTTCTCCGCCGGATCGTCCACGACATGGGCGGTGCAGTGGAGTTGGACGGCAGCGTAGAAGCTCGTCGGGGTGCCGTGCTCGGGTGGGCCGTCCGGTGCGGCCTGCCACGGGCCGGGGATGAACGTGTAGTCGTCGACCACGCTGAGCAGCACGGCCGGGTTTCTCTCGAGCGCGGGCCAGAGCGGGTTGGGGCGGGCCAGGTGGGTGACCGCCTCGGCGTGCTCGGGGTCGTAGGCGAAGTGCAGCGGCTGGACGTACGGCGCCTCGCCCGGCAGGCCGCTCACGGCCAGCTGGCCGAAGTCGTGGGCGGACAGCCACTGTTGCCACTCCGCTTCCTCGCGCGGCGCGTCCCAGGGATGGATCAGCATCGGGATCAGAGAGCCTCGAGATAGTCGGGGAGCTGGGCGCCGGGCGCCAACTCGGCGTCTGCGAGCGGGGTTTCGTACCCCTTGCGCAGCGGGACCACGCCGGCCCAGTGGGGGAGGGTGAGGTCCTCGGGCTCGTCGTTCACCCCGCCGGTGCGTACCTTCGCGGAGACCTCGGCGAGGTCGATGCGGATCACGGCGGTGGCGGCGAGTTCCTTGGCGTTGGCGGGCCGTGAGTCGGCCGAGCGGCCCGCCACGACGTTGTCGACCAGGACGTCCAGGGCGAGGCGCTTCTCGTCCGGGTCCGTCACCTGGTGGGCTAGGCCGTGGACGACCACCGAGCGGTAGTTGATCGAGTGGTGGAAGGCGGACCGGGCCAGGATCAGCGCGTCCACGTGCGTGACCGTCAGACAGACCGGCAGGCCCGGGTCGGCCTTGCCTGTCATCCGCAGCGGGCGCGAACCCGTCGACCCGTGCACGTAGAGGCGCTCGCCGATCCGCCCGTACAGCGTCGGCAGCACGACCGGCGCGCCGTCCCGGACGAAGCCGAGGTGGCAGACGTACCCCTCGTCGAGGATCGCGTGCACCGACTCCTTGTCGTACGAGGCCCGGTTGGGGGAGCGGGTGGGGACCGTGCGGTCGGTCGGGGCGTAGGTGTCGTCGGCTTCGCTCTGGGCTGTGCCCTGTGTCGAGTTCTGTTCCGTGCCCTGTGTGGTGGTCCCCGACATCGCGGTCTCCTTGCGATCCATATTGCACTAGTGCATAATCTCTGTTGTGCTAGGAGAATATCCGATCGTAGGCCGGGGCGCAGCAGAGATTTCTGCGAGCGTCGAACGCGCGGTGGGTGCCGGGGAGCTGGAACCCGGTCAACTGCTGCCACCCATGCGGGAGTTGGCGGAACGGCTCGGGGTGAATCCCAATACCGTCGCCGCCGCCTATCGCACGTTGCGGGAACGCGGGGTCATCGAGACCCACGGGCGGCGCGGCAGCCGGGTGCGCTCCAAGCCGGCCACCACCGGGCGCGAGTACATCCGGGTGGAGGTGCCTGCCGGTGTGCGGGACGTGGCGCACGGCAATCCCGATCCGGCGCTGCTGCCGTCACTGGCGGCGGCGTTCGCGGCGGCCGGCGAGCAGGGTGACCAGGTGCCGGTGCTCTACGGGGACGCCACCGTGGAACCGGAGCTGGCCCGGATCGCCCGCGCCGACCTCGACGCCGACGGTGTGCCGGACGGACCCCTCGCCGTCACCTCCGGTGCGCTGGACAGCATCGAGCGCGTCCTCGCCGTACATCTCAAGCCCGGTGACACCGTCGCCGTCGAGGATCCCGGGTGGGGCGGGCTGCTGGACCTCGTACCGGCGCTCGGGCTGCGTATGGTCCCGGTGGGTGTCGACGACGAGGGGCCGCTCGCCGAGGACGTACGGCGGGCGCTGGCGGCCGGGGCCCGGGCGCTGATCGTCACGGACCGGGCGCAGAACCCGACCGGGGCGGTCGTGAGCGCCACGCGTGCGCGTGCCCTGCGTTCTGTCCTCCGGGAGCACCCGGAGACCCTGCTCATCGAGGACGACCACGGCTACCGGATCGTCGACCAGCCCCTCCACCCGCTGGCCGGGGTCACCCGGCACTGGGCGTTCGTCCGCTCGGTCGCCAAGGCGTACGGCCCCGACCTGCGCCTGGCCGTTCTCACCGGGGACCCTGTCACCGTCGACCGGGTCCGGGGGCGGCAGCGGCTCGGGCCGGGCTGGGTCAGCCGGCTGCTCCAGCGGGCCGTCGTACGGCTGTGGGCCGACGACGCGCTGGACGCGCGCGCGGTGGCCTCGGCATACGGGCGGCGCCGGGACGCGCTGATCGACGCGCTCGCGCGGCGCGGGGTCGCGGCCCATGGGCGCAGCGGACTGAACGTGTGGATCCCGGTCCCGGACGAGACCGGCGCGGTCGCCCGGCTGCTGCATGCGGGCTGGGCCGTCGCCCCTGGAGCCCGCTTCCGGATGAACGCGCCGTCCGGGATCAGGGTGACTGTGGCGACGCTGACGGCGGTGGAGACGGGGGTGCTGGCGGATGCGATTGCTTCGGCTGTGGGGTCGGTGGGGGCGCGGACCTACGTCTAGGAGCGGACCTACGTCTAGGACTTGTCCGCTCGCTCGTGGTGGGGCACGGAAGGCCGTGGTGCTCCGGTTGTGTGCCGGGTGCCGGGTGCCGGGTGCCGGGTGCCGGTGGGCGGGTGTGGTGCGTCTGGCTCCGGCTGCCAGGCGGAGGTGGTGCTCGCATCAGCCGCTGCCGAAGTTGCGGGGGTCCCCGGCCGGGCCACGTCGCGAGTGGGGGAAGCGGCGCCACGGCGACATCGCTGGGGCCCTCCTGGGAGAAGGCGCCCGCTGGAGCGGCCGGGGTCGTCGACACCCGGCGTCTCCGGCGTGATCCGCCGCAGGCTCCAGGGACTGCCGGCGAGCCGCTCGGGAGTCGGTCAGCGGCCAGGCCGCGCCCGGCGGCCCGTGCCGGCCTGGGTGAGGGCCGCCCCGGCCAGCACCACCACCGCGCCCACCGGTGTCGACCAAGTCAGGGTCTCGCCGAGCAGGGTGACCCCCGCGATCGTGGCGATGACCGGGATGAAGTACGTGACCATCTGGGCGGTCGTCGGGCCCGTCTCCGCGACCAGGCCGTACTGCAGCAGCATCGCGAAGCCCGTGCCCAGTGCGCCGAGGGCGATGATTGCGAGCAGCGGGCCGACGGGGAGGTCGTCGGGTATGGAGGTGAACAGCGTGGTCACCACGGCCAGTTGGAGGGTGGCCAGCAGCAACTGGGCGCCGCTGAGCGACAGATGGGAGTGGCTCGAACCCGCCAGTGTGCGGCGGACGTAGATCCAGCCGATCGGATAGCTGAGCGAGGCCAGCAGGGCCAGTGCCGTGCCCTTCGTGTCCAGGCCGTGAAAGCCCTGCCAGGCGCCGAGAACGGTCAGTACGCCTATGAAGCCCAGGCCGAGACCGGCCACCCGGACCCGTGTCGGACGGTCCTCCGAGAGCGCGACCAGGGACAGGGCCATGCCCCACAGCGGCGAGGTCGCGTTGCAGATGCCGGCGAGGGTGGACGGGATCGTCAGCTCCGCGTACGCGAACAGGGAGAACGGCAGTGCGTTGATGAGGAACGCGGCCACCGCCAGGTGTCCCCACGTGCGTCTGCCCCGGGGGAGCCGCTCCCGCTTCACGGCGAGTGCCGCCGCCAGGACCGCCGTACCGAACAGCAGTCGGCCGAAGGTGACCTGGAACGGGGCGAACCCCTGTGTGCCGACCTTGATCAGTAGGAAGCTGAAGCCCCAGATCAGGGAGAGGACGCCGAAGCGGATGCGCCAGTCGAGCGCGGGGTGGCGGCGGGCTGGGGAGGGGGTGGGTGTGGGCGTGGGTGTGGGTTGCGGTGTCGTGGGGTTTGTGGTGGTGGCGCGGCTCATGCTCCTACGGTCCCTGAGTTGATCTCGTAGCACAAGCGAGCATTTGTTCGGCTCATCTCGTAGAATTGCTTACATGTTGAACCTGGAGCGCCTGCGCACCCTCGATGCCCTCGCCCGGCACGGCTCGGTCAGCGGGGCGGCCGAGGGGCTGCATGTGACGACGTCGGCCGTCTCGCAGCAGATGTCCAAGCTGGAGCGGGAGGTGGGGCAGCAGCTCCTCGCCAAGAACGGGCGGGGTGTGCGGCTCACCGACGCCGGACGGCTGCTCGCCGACCATGCCGCGCGCATCCTGTCCCAGGTCGAGCTGGCCCAGTCCGATCTGGAGGCGCAACGCGGGCAGGTGGTGGGTGAGTTGCGGCTGTCGGCGTTCCCGACCGCCGCGCGCGGGCTGTTCCCGGCCGCGCTCGCGGCCCTGCGGGCCGAGCATCCCGGGTTGCGGTTGCGCTCGTGCGAGCTGGAACCGGAGGCGGGGGTCGCCGGGGTGGTGCGGGGGGATCTCGACCTGGCGGTCGTGCTCGACTGGTACAACAAGCCGATGCCGTTGCCCGACGGGCTGGTGAAGGCGGCGATCCTGGACGATCCGGCGGATGTGGCGATGCCGGTCGGGCATCCGCTCGCCGGTCGGAGCGAGGTGGATCTCGGGGAGTTCGCCGAGGACGAGTGGATCACTTGGGGGGAGGGGGAGTTCTGCCATGAGTGGCTGATGTTCACGCTGCGGTCGAAGGGGGTGGAGCCGTGTATCGGGCATCGGGCGGCGGAGACGCATACGCAGTTGGGGTTGGTCGCGGCGGGGCTTGGGGTGTGTATCGCGCCGTTGCTCGGGCGGCATCCTGTGCCTGAGGGGGTTGTGACTGTTCCGTTGCGGCAGCGGGTGCGGAGGCATGTGTACGTGGTGTGGCGGGCGGATGCTGATCGGCGGCCGTCGATTCGGGCGGCGGTGGATGCGTTGCGGGTGGCGGGGCGGGGGGTTGGGTAGGGTTTTCGCCCCCGCCGCCCCTACCCGTCCCATCCTTCTGGGGGCTGTGCCCCA
>NZ_JBSFDA010000237.1:0-12784 GCF_053593675.1 Streptomyces sp. NPDC002156
CACCACCCCCCAGGTCATCAAGGACAGGGGGACACAGTCATGCCGGGCCCGGAGGCCAGCGGCCCTCTTGCAGGACCGCGGAAAACATAACGGGGACGGGGGTGACGGGGGTGACGGGGTGGTGCCGGCCGTTCCGGGTGCGGCCTTCGAAGTGGGCCAGGCCGAGGGCCTGTTTCATCTCGCGGTCGTCGTGCTCGATGCGCCGGCGGAGCTCGGCGAGGCGCACGAGCGTGGTCAGGGGCATGCCGGAGGGCAGGCCGGACAGCGAGAACTGGACCGTCTCGGCCTCGCCGGCGGCCACTCGGACAGCAGCCGGCATTCGGGCAGTGCCGGGCCGTCGGCCGCGCGGACGATCTCGCGCCCGGCGGGCCGGATGCGCAGGGAGACGAACCGCGAGTACACCCGCGTCAGACCGGATCGGCCTTGCCCGGGCGGGAGCCCTCCCGCCGTTGCACGGGCCTGGCCGCCTTCCGGCCTGCCCCGATGACCAGTTGTTCCACCCGGCTGCGGTTCGTCCGGGTATTTCGCCACCGGCGGCCGCCCCCTCCCGCGGGAGGGGACGGCCACGGGCACTGCCGCGCCGGGCCGGGCGGACAGCGTGCCGGAGATTCCCAGCACGTAGTTCACGCCCCGGGCCTGCAGACCGAGCCGGAAGCCGCCGCATCGCCGTAACCGGCGTCCGCGATGGCCGGCGGAACCTCGATCCCCCACGACCGGGCCTCATCAAGCATGCCGAGAGCGGGCTGCCGCTTCTCCACATGTCCGACCTCGTCGGGGATGCCGCACGCGGCGCGACCTTGCCCGCATCGGGCCGCGCGGACCGGGGATCCCAGGTCTTCGGCAGGAACAGCCGCCAGTCGACCGCCGCCGACGCGTGGTCCGAGGCCAGGTGCGGCGAAACGCCCACCTGGCAGTTGGTGACCTTGCCCGCGGTCCCGGTGCACTGCCGCGACGCACACGCCGAGGCGTCACCGTCCTCGAGGAACCCGGTGTCGCCGAGGACCACGGCAGCCGGAGCGATCACTGCCTGCACCATGCGCGCCAGCCGGGCCCGCACATGGGCCGGATCCCACGGACCGGCGGTCACGAAATAGGCCGTGGCCTGGCGGTTCCCGTCCCCCCGAGTCGCGGCTGCCATCGGCTCCACCGACTTACGCCGCCGGTCGGTGAGCAGTCCACGCAGGCAGAGCTGCCCGCCCCGAATCGCCGGTCCCACCTGCGGCAAACAGGACGAGGCCGGCTCACTCGGGTTCTTGGGAACGCCCGGCGGGAAGAATGAGAAAGGTCCGCTGCCGGCATCGCCGGGGGCTACTGTGTGGCGAGCGGCGAGCGGCGGGCCGCACCGAGCACCGCGCCCTGACGGGCCCGGTCGAGCACCGTTCGTACCACGGGCCTGAACAACCGGGCTGAGTACAGCCACCGGCCCATCCGTCGACGTGGGCATGCCATGAACGGCGCTCGCTCCGTCGGCAGCACTCAAGGATTCGCGCCTTCAGCGAGATCGCAGGCCCCTGCCCTTTCGGCCGGCCCTCGGTCCAGCACAGATTCTGACGATGCGTCAGCGACGCTGTCGGCCGGTGGCCGGTGCCCGCGCACACACGATGGGAGAAACGCATGAGAACGGTCGTGCTGACGGTCGACGTGGTGCGCGACGGCACCGGCGTACTCGACGTGTCCTGGGAGTTGGCCGGCGACGGGCCGGTGGACGTGGCGGTCGGGCCGACGCCCGGGACGATCGACCACGATCATCCGGTGGCGCGTGTCGACGATGCCACGAGAGTGTCGCTGCCGGGACTGGGACCCGGCCGGCACTACGTGTCCGTCGCGCCCGTCGACGGGGGCGAGGCGATGCTCGCCGCCGAACGCGTGATGCCCCTGGAGGGAGCGAGCAACTTCCGGGACCTGGGCGGATACCGCACGAAGGACGGCGGCCTCACCCGGTGGGGCCTGGTCTTCCGCGCGGACGCGCCCGACCGGCTCACCGCCGCCGACCTTGCCGCGATCGACCGCCTCAGCCTTCAGGTCGCTTTCGACCTGCGCACCGACGGAGAACGCACGAAGGCGCCCTCCGCGCTGCCTGCCTCGGTTCGGCGCGAGACGTTCGCCATCGGCGGCGAGGCCGCGCGCGCCACCCCGCTCGCCGAACTGTTCCACCGTGGCCGGGCCGGCTCCGTCCCGGACGACTTTCTGCACCGGGTCTACCTGGACATGGTCGAGCAGGACCCGGCCGCCTTCGGCCGGGTCCTGAACGGACTCGCCGCGCCGCACGGCGTACCCGCGGTGATCCACTGCACCGCGGGCAAGGACCGCACCGGTCTGGCGGCAGCGCTGCTGCTGTCGGTGCTCGGCGTGGACGAGACGACGGTGCTCGACGACTACACGCTGAGCAGGCTCTTCTTCAGCGAACACCGGATGGCTCGGCTGCTGCCCCGGCTCGCCGGGCTCGGCCTGGACGAGGAGCGCTACCACACGGTGTTCGGTGCTCCTCGGCATGCGATGGCGAGCACACTGGACACCCTGCGCGGACGGTACGGAACGGTGAAGGACTACCTGGTCGGGCGCGCGAACGTGACACCCGCGACGATCGAGGCGCTGCGAGCGCGGTTGGTGGCGCCGGCACCGCCCGCAGCACTTCGTCATACGGAATCCGGTCAGGCGGGCTGCGCCCAGCCGATGCGGTAGCCGAGGACCCGGCTGAGGGCACCACTGGGCAAGGTGCCCTTCAGCCTGGCGGCCGGCGAGCGGGCGCCGAGCGCGACAATGGCCTCGACCCGCTGCCTGCGCAGGTGTTCGTAGCGGGACGGGGCCTGCGGCCTGGGCAGATCACGCAGGCACTCGGCCGGCGCCGCCGCGTCCTCCAGGGCCATCGACGAGCCCCGACGCCGACGCCGACGCCGACGCCGACGCCGGCGTCGTGGCGTGCGCTGCGCCGCGAGAAGGGACCAGCCTCTCCCGCGGCCAGGTCGCCACGGTGGGCAGGTCGCGGGTGGGCAGCGCGTACAGATCGGTGTACGTCGCGCGGATCAGGTCCGCCCCGAACGGGGGGTCGGCGAGCGTGGCAAGGAGCCGTGCGGTGGGCATGTCGCGGTCCATGGCCGCCGGTTCGGTCCGGCTCGGCTGCGTTCCCCGGGGCAGATGGGCGAACCACCACACCTCGTGCCCGCCCGAGAGGGGGGAGCCGAGGAAGCCCTTGCTGCGGATGAACCGCAGGCGCGCCGGGTCACCGGGAACGTCCACATCGGAGGCGAAGCCGCCGAGGTTCAGCAGCGGGAGGCAGCGTGCGGCGGGCGCGGCCGGACCGATGACCGACCTGGTCCGGGAGCGGATGCCGGCGCAGCCGGTGAGCAGGTCGCCGGAGAGGGACGAACCGTCGGCGAACCGCGCCGCCGCCCCGTCGGCGGTGGTGCCGGCGGCGACCGGCTTCCGGTCGTGCCCGATCCGCGCGCCGCGTGCCACCGCGGTTTCGCCCGGCAGCGGTACAGCCCGGCACGCCGGACCGGCACGAAGCCGGACGGGCCGGCCGCGCCCGCGAGCGACTCACGCGGCGCGGCCTCCTGCAGTCCCAACGCGTCCAGCGCGGCGAGGCCGTTCGGCGCGGCCATCACCCGGAGCCCGACGTCCTTGTCCTCGCGGGCGGGCTTCACCGATGGTGACGTCGACGCCGATCGGGCACAGTGCGACGGTGGTGGCCGGACCGGCCGCTCCTCCGCCGATGACCAGGGCGTGCACGGCCGGCTAGCTCCTCTCCCGTCCGGTCGTGCGGGCATGCGCGATCCGCCCGCCGAACAGGTCGGGCAGTGCCGGGTCGAGTGCGTAGCGCACGAGGCAGTCCTGCCAGCCGACGTCGGCGACGCTGTCGAATCCGGCGTCGGCCAGTTCACCGGCGATCTCGGTCGGGGTGAAGTACGACCGCCATGGCTCCCCCATCCGGGCCATGGCCTCGGCCTGTGCCACGAGCGCCGGTCTGCGGTGCGGCGGCAGCGTGGCGGGCGGCTGGTTGTAGTCGAGGACCAGTTCCGCGGGCGCGGGCAGCCGGGCCACGAAGCGCGCCGTGTCCCTCAGCGCGTCCTTGCTCAGATAGGGGGCCACGCCAAGGAGCAGGAAGAACGCCGGCGCGTGCCGGTCGAATCCGGCTGCCGCGAGCCCGGCTTGTGCGGTCTGCTCGGTGAAGTCGACCGGACAGAACACGACCGTGTCCGGTACCTCGATGCCGGCCTCGGCCAGGCGTTCGCGTTTCCACGTCTGAGTGGCCGGATGGTCGACCTCGAACACCCGCAGCGCCGGATTCCGGTTCCGGTAGGCGAGGGTGTCCAGGCCGGCGCCGAGGACGACCACCTGCCTGGTGTGCGCGGCAGCGCGCAGCGCGTCCTCGGCCACCCGGTGGCGCAGCGCCATGAACAGCCGGACCTCGGCGGGCATGCCGCGGGCGCCGGCCGGTTTCGGGTCCCCGTCGACGCCGCCGATGATGCGCGCCGCCAGGGGGTCGGTGAACACGCGTGGCGCGTCCGCCACTTGGTGCACGGCGCGGGCGCGCGCCGAACTCAACGCGGTGCGGCTGGGCCGGCCCGTCCGCATCACCGATCGCCTCCTGACGTGGTCAACCGCAACTGACGGGCGTGGCTGATCAGCTCGGAGCGTCTGTTGACCCCGAGCTTGACCTTGATCGACGCCCGCTGCGCCTCGATGGTGCGTACCGACAGGCCGAGTTCGTCGGCGATCTGCTGGTGGGTCAGGCCGTCGGCGATCAGTCCGAGCACCTCGCGTTCCCGTCCGCTCAGCGAGCCGTCGGGACGGCTGCGCCGGTCGAACAGCGCCGCACCGAGCGCCGGTTGGAGGTAGCGGCCGCCGGCCGCGAGCGCGTCGACCGCGGCGACGAGTTCGGCGGCGGCGGCGTCCTTGGGCAGAAACCCGTGCGCGCCGGCGGCGAGCGAACTCCGTGCCGATTCCAGGTCGTTGTGCATGGTCAGGATCAGCACCCGGGTGGCCGGCGACACCACCCGCACGGTGGGCAGGACGCCGAGGCTGAGGGTGCCCAGGAAGCTCAGGTCGAGCAGCAGGACGGTGGGCCGGTGCCGCCCCACTTGTTCGACGGTGCCGGCCAGGTCCGCCGCCTCGCCCACGATCCGGTAGCGGTCGTCGGCGAGCAGGGTGCGGATGCCGCAGCGCACGACCGGATGGTCGTCGCAGATCAGAATGGTCGGTCGGGCCAGGGGGGCTTGCGGCGTCATGGCTGGACTTTCGCCTCCGGTACCGGGTTTCTGGGCAGCACGAGGGTGACGGACGTGCCGGTGCGACAGGACCGGACGGTCAGCTGTCCGCCCGCCTCCCGGGCCTGCGCGTACATGGAGGTCAGTCCGAAGCGGGGGCGGGTGGTGGCCGGCTCGAAGCCTTGGCCGTCGTCGCGCACCGTGCACACCAGCTGGTCCTCCCGTGCGGTCACGGTCACCCAGGCGTGCCTGGCATCACTGTGCTTGACGGTGTTGTGCAGCGCCTCGCGCACGATCCGGTAGGCGATCGGGTCGTTGCCCGCCCACTGCCCTGGCGGCGCGGTGCGGTTCTCGGCGACGATGCGGACGCCCGTGGCCGACTGGAGCTGTTCGGCGGTGGCGGCCAGCGCACTGGACAGGCTGGGTTGCGGCGGATCGGGCGCGGTCGAGCCGCCGATCAGGTGGCGGAGGCCGGCGATCTCGTGGTCCAGCAGCTGTTTCAGGTCCGTGCCCAGCTCACGGGGGAGCGGGCCGTCCTGGGCGAGCGCACGGTCCAGCCGGATGCGGGCGATGGCCAGGGCCTGCAGGACGCCGTCGTGCAGTTGCTGGGCCGGCACGGGCGCCGCGCCGCTCATCGCGGGCCCGGGAAGCGTGCGGAGAACAGGCAGACCGCACCGGATCTCACGGTCTCGACGGCCGTGAACCGGGCGTGCAGCTGCTCGTTCAGATCCTCCAGACGATCGTCGAGGTTGTTGAACACTCCGCTGCGGTTGAGCTTGGCCAGCAGCTTCGTGGAACGCTGTGTGTGGTGCGGGCCGTCGCCCAGAACGGTGCTGCCGAACACCCGCGCACCGGGCCGCAGGAACGGCATGACATGGTCGAACACCACCGACTTCTGCTCCATCGCCCCGGGCAGGCAGTGCAGCAGGAAGTTCATGCCGACCGAGTCGAACCGCGCGGAGCGCAGGGCGAACGGCTTGAACGCGTCGCCGACCCGGGCCTCGGGACGATAGCGCCTGATGCGGTGCGTCGCCGTGCCGAGCGCCACCTCGTTGAGATCAAGGAGGGTGATATTCGGTGATTCGACGGGAAAATTACATCTGTCGAGAAACCATCCGGTTCCCGGCCCAATATCCAAATGTGACGCACCGACCTGCCGATCGTAATGTGCCAGCATTCGGCCACGGGGGCAGCGCCACATGAAGCGGCTCATCATGCCGAGCACGAACAGGTCGTAGGCGGCGAGCATCGGACGTCTGTAGAACGCGGCGGCGGTCAGCACGCGTGCGTCGGTGGGCTCCGGGAGCCCGGTCTGCGCCTGGTTCGGTTCCATGTCCTTCGTCCCGGTCAGTCGCGGGTCGCGATGATGAACTGGCCACCGGCCAGCCGGTCGTCGGGCCGCCCGTACCGCGGCCCCAGCTCGCCGCGCTCGGTGATCGCGACGCTCCAGCCCTGGCCGGCCACCCAGTCCCGCCCCCCGGAGCCGAGTCCGCCGCGGACCATGGTGCTGATCCGGTCCGCGCCGGGCGCGGTCAGCGCGGCGGCCGCGGCCCTCGGGTCCGGCCCCGGCCTGTCGGAGTGTTCGAACACCAGCCTGCTGCCCGGCGCGGACAGCCCTCCGACGTCGGTGACCACATGCCGTGCCTGGTCGGCGGTCAGATAGGGGAGCACACCCTCGGCGACCCATGCGGTCGGCCTGCCCGGGTCGAACGTGCTGTCGGCGAGGCGCGCGGCGAAGTCCTCGCGCAGGTCGGCACGGACGGCGGTGCGCGAGCGGCCGGTCGGCCGCGCGCCCGCGTCGGCGAGCGCCTTGTCCTTGAAGGCGAACACCGAGGGGGTGTCCACCTCGAACACGTCCGCGGTCGACAGCGGCAGCCGGAAGGCGCGTGCGTCGAGACCGGCCCCGAGGAGCACCACCTGGGTGCAGCCGCCCGCCACCGCATCGCACACGAAGTCGTCGATGAACCGGGTGCGCACCACCCCCCGGGAGTAGAACAGGTCGACCCAGGCGACCAGCGACGGCCACTCGTCCGTGCCGAGCACCGTCTTGGCCGCGTCGACGAACGACCGGGCGTACGGATCGTGGAACATGCGGTCCGCACGACGGGATTCCATGGCTCTGGCCATCGCCACCGCGACCGCGGTGATCCCGACACCGGCCGGCGCCTCGGGCGGCGCTGCTGACGCGTCCATTCTCGTCTCCTCACACCCGGGAAAAGCAATTGAATAAGTGAAGCAGCGCGCCCGAAAAGGCGTCAATCGATTCTGCAGGTCGACCATGATTCATTCGCGGGGATGGGGCCGGCCTCATTCTCGGGAACTAGGCGATTCAGTTCTCTCGGCCGACGTTGATTCGGCGAATTTCTGCGTAGTCTGGGATTCGGGTTCGCCGCCTTAATGCGAAGGGAATGCCCGTGTCGACATTCACAATTGACGAGCTGATGGAGATCCTGGTCGTCAGAGCCGGACTGCCCCGGTCCGCGGTCACCGACGACCCGAGTGCCACGCTGCGCGACGTCGACCTGGACTCGCTGGCGCGACTGCAGCTCGGGGTGGAGATCGAGGACCGCTACGGGATCGAGCTCGACGGGGCACCGGCGGACACGACCTTCGGCGAGCTGGTGGCCCTGGTCAACGAGCGGCTGAGCGAGCACGCGGGATGAACGACGAGCGACGTGTCGCGATCACCGGGATCGGTGTGGTCGCACCCGGTGGCGCAACGCGGAAGGCGTTCTGGCAGCTGATCACCGACGGGCGCACGGCGACCCGTCGGCTCTCGCTGTTCGACCCGGCGCAGTTCCGCTCCCAACTGGCCGCCGAGATCGACTTCGACCCGCTCGCCGCGGGTCTGACGCAGCAGGAGGTGTTCCGCAACGACCGGTCCGTCCAGTTCGCGCTGGTCGCCGCCGACGAGGCGATGGCGGACTCGGGTCTCGTACCGGACGGCGGCCTTGACCACGACCGGACGGCCGTGTGCCTGGGCAGCGCGGTCGGCGCGAGCACCCGCCTGGAGGACGAGTACGTGGCGACCAGCGACGGCGGCCGGAACTGGCTGGTCGATCCGGAATACGGCTCCGGCTTCCTCTACCAGGCGTGGATGCCCAGCAGCATGGCCGCTGAGGTCGCCTTCCGGTACGGTGCACACGGCCCGGCCTCGGTGGTCTCCACCGGCTGCACCTCGGGCATCGACGCGGTCGGGCAGGCGTACCAGCTGATCCAGGACGACATGGCGGACATCGTGGTCGCCGGCGCGAGCGACGCGCCCATCACACCGATCTCGATGGCCTGCTTCGACGCCATCGGCGCCACCAGTACCCGCAACGACGACCCCGAACACGCGTCCCGGCCGTTCGACGCGACCCGCGACGGGTTCGTGATGGGCGAGGGAGCGGCCGTACTCATCCTGGAGGAGTACCAGCACGCCAGGCGGCGGGGCGCGCACATCTACGCGGAGATCCTCGGCTACGCCAACCGGTGCAACGCCTTCCACATGACCGGGCTGCGTCCGGACGGAGCCGAGATGGCCGCCGCGATCGGCAGTGCGCTGGACCAGGCACGGATGGATCCCAGCGCACTGGACTACGTGAACGCGCACGGCTCGGGCACCCAGCAGAACGACCGGCACGAGACCGCCGCGTTCAAGCACAGCCTCGGCGCCCACGCCTACCGGGTGCCGGTCAGCTCGATCAAGTCCATGGTCGGGCACTCGCTCGGAGCGATCGGCTCCATCGAGGTGGCCGCGACCGCGCTGGCCATCGAGCACAACGTGGTGCCGCCCACCGCCAACTACGCCCACCGCGACCCGCTGTGCGACCTGGACTACGTGCCCAACACCGCACGCGACCACCGGGTGGACGTCGCGCTCTCGGTCGGCAGCGGGTTCGGCGGGTTCCAGTCGGCGATCGTGCTGGCAGGGATGCGCTGATGGCTGCCGTGATCACGGGTCTCGGCGTGGTCGCACCGACCGGCATCGGAGCGGCCGAGCACTGGCGTGCCACCCTGGCCGGCGAACTGGCGGTGCGGCCGATCGAGACGTTCGACACCAGCCGCTACGCCACCAGGCTGGCCGGCCAGATATCCGGTTTCGACGTGACCGAGCATGTGCCGGACCGGCTGGCCGTCCAGACCGACCGGTGGACGTGGCTGGCGTTCGCCGCGACCGGTATGGCCCTGGCCGACGCCGGATACGACCCGGCCGCCCACGATCCGTACGCCACGTCGGTGATCCTGGGCAGCGGATCGGGCGGCAACGAGTTCGGCCAGCGCGAGATCCAGGCGCTGTGGAGCCGGGGCCGCAAGGCGATCGGCGCGTACCAGTCCATCGCCTGGTTCTACGCCGCGAGCACCGGGCAACTGGCCATCCGCCACGGCGCCAAGGGACCGTGCGGGGTGGTGGTCTCCGACTCGGCGTCCGGCATCGACAGCCTCGGCTGGGCCGACCGGTCGATCCGACGCGGCACCGGCGCCGTGCTGGCCGGCGGCACCGAGGCCCCGATCGCCCCGTACGCGCTGACCATTCAGATGTCCGACGGCCACCTGTCGACCGCGACCGACCCGAGGAACGGCTACAAGCCGTTCGACCGGGCGGCCAACGGTCATCTGCCCGGCGAGGGCGGCGCGATCCTCGTGGTGGAGGACGAGGCCGCGGCGCGGGCCCGGTCCGCGCCGGTCGGCTACGGCGTGATCGCCGGCTACGCGGCCACCCAGGACGCGCACCACTACCGGACGGCCGCGCCGGACGGGCGGCAGTACTCCCGGGCGATCGGGCTGGCCCTGCAGCGGGCCGGCGTACGACCGGACGAGGTCGACCTGGTGCTGGCCGACGGCGCCGGCCGCCCGGATGCCGATGCCGCCGAGGCGAAGGCGCTGTGCTCGGTGTTCGGCGCGCACGCGGTCCCGGTCACCGTGCCGCAGGGTCTGGTCGGGCGGTTGCTGTCCGGTGGTTCGGCGCTCAGTGTGGCCACGGCGCTGCTCGCGATGAGGAACGGTGTGATTCCGCCGGTGGGCAACCTGGACGATCCTGATCCGGCGTACGGCCTCGATCTGGTGCGCCGGCCGCGCGAACGCAGACTGGACACGGTGCTGGTCACCGCCCGTGGCCAGGGTGGTTTCAACAGTGCGGTGGTATTGCGGGCCTGCAGACGGGCTTGACGTCGGCGGCGACCTCGGGCCTGCGACGGACGGCTTCGAGCAACTCGCCTTGCGGTGCGGGGGCTGTACCGAGCAGCGCCGGAGGGCGCCGGAGGGCTGGGCGCACGTCCACCGGCACGGGTGGTACTCCCCGCTGTTCTGGAGTCGGGACGCGGGTGCACGGGGGCGCCGTCGGTTCGGCGTGCCGGAGCCGGTTTCCCTCGCCGAACCCGTCGTGCACGTGAGCTGGTACGAGGCCGACGCGTACGCACGGTGGGCCGGGCGGCGCCTGCCCACGGAGGCGGAGGGGGAGAAGGCGGCACGCCACGACCCGGCGTCCGCCAGGGTGCTCCTTCGCGGTCACCGGCAGGCTGCCACCCGGTGACCGCTTCCTGTTGGGCGCCGATCCGGTCGAGGACCCCGAGGTGCTCATCGCTTCGTCATGCGTTCATGAGGTCGGGACACACCTCGTCGCCCCGGCCGCCGCTGGTTCACGAGATCAAGGAGTACGTGTCGTTCTACGACGACGTCGCCAAGATCGAAGTGGTCTTTCCGCTCCGGCGTCGGTGGTCAGCTCGGCGCTCCGAGCGGCACCTGTTCCACCACACGGTGGTCCTCGGTGAACGGCTCGGTGCCGCTGGCCCCGGCAGGCGAGCCCACCACGGCGAAGATCTCCCGGTCGGCGGTCCGGTACCCCTCCCACTGATCCGGAACGTCATCATCGTAGAAGATCGCCTCGACAGGGCACACGGGCTCGCATGCGCCACAGTCCACGCACTCGTCCGGCTGGATGTACATCTTCCGCGGGCCCTCGTAGATGCAGTCGACCGGACACTCGTCGATGCACGCACCGTCCTTCACATCGACGCAGGGCTGAGCGATCACGTACGTCATGCGGGACTCCCTACGGTCAAGGTTTCGGGCAAAGCGTCAACGGGGGTGTCGGCCACAGGCACTCTGTCTTCGATCTCGCAGATGGGGGCGCCGGAGGTGAGGGAGGCGCCTACCTCTGCTGCGAGGCCCTTGATGGTGCCTGCTTTGTGGGCGTTGAGGGGCTGTTCCATCTTCATGGCTTCCAGGACGACGACCAGGTCGCCCTCCTTGACCTCCTGGCCTTCCTCGACGGCGACCTTGACGATGGTGCCCTGCATGGGGGAGGCGAGGGTGTCGCCGGAGGCCGCCGGGCCGGATTTCTTGGCCGCGCGGCGTTTGGGCTTGGCGCCGGCGGCGAGGCCGGTGCGGGCCAGGGACATGCCCAGCGATACCGGGAGGGAGACCTCCAGGCGTTTGCCGCCGACCTCGACGACGATGGTCTCCCGGTCCGTCTCGTCCTCCGCCTCACTGTCGGTCGGGGCGGCGAAGGGCTTGATCTCGTTGACGAACTCGGTCTCGATCCACCGGGTGTGGACCGTGAAGGGGTCCTGGCTGCCGGTGAGTTCGGGGGCGAAGGCGGGGTCGGTGACCACCTTGCGGTGGAAGGGGATGGCGGTGGCCATGCCCTCGACCTGGAACTCCGCCAGCGCCCGGGCGGCGCGCTGGAGGGCCTGTTGGCGGGTGGCGCCGGTGACGATCAGCTTGGCCAGCAGGGAGTCCCAGGCGGGGCCGATGACGCTGCCGGACTCGACGCCCGCGTCCAGGCGCACCCCGGGGCCGGTGGGCGGGTTGAAGGTGGTGACGGTGCCGGGGGCGGGCAGGAAGCCGCGGCCGGGGTCCTCGCCGTTGATGCGGAACTCGAAGGAGTGGCCGCGCAGTTCGGGGTCGCTGTAGCCGAGTTCCTCGCCGTCGGCGATGCGGAACATCTCGCGTACGAGGTCGATGCCGGCGACCTCCTCGGTGACCGGGTGCTCGACCTGGAGGCGGGTGTTGACCTCCAGGAAGGAGATCGTCCCGTCCATGCCGACGAGGAACTCGACGGTGCCGGCGCCGACGTAGCGGGCCTCCTTGAGGATCGCCTTCGAGGAGGCGTACAGCTCGGCGACCTGTGCCTCGGACAGGAACGGGGCGGGGGCCTCCTCCACGAGCTTCTGGTGGCGGCGCTGGAGGGAGCAGTCGCGGGTGGAGACGACGACCACGTTGCCGTGGGAGTCGGCCAGGCACTGGGTCTCCACATGCCTCGGTTTGTCGAGGTAGCGCTCGACGAAGCACTCGCCGCGTCCGAAGGCGGCCACGGCCTCGCGGACGGCGGAGTCGTACAGCTCCGGGACCTCTTCCAGCGTCCGGGCGACCTTCAGGCCGCGTCCGCCGCCGCCGAAGGCGGCCTTGATGGCGATCGGCAGGCCGTGCTCCCGGGCGAAGGCGACGACCTCGTCGGATCCACTCACCGGGTCGGGCGTGCCGGCGACCAGCGGGGCACCGGCGCGCTGGGCGATGTGACGGGCGGCGACCTTGTCGCCGAGGTCGCGGATGGCCTGCGGGGGCGGGCCGATCCAGGTCAGGCCGGCGTCGAG
>NZ_JBSFDA010000238.1:0-12525 GCF_053593675.1 Streptomyces sp. NPDC002156
CGACACCACCAAGGAGCGCCACGACATGTGGCTGCTCAAGCGCTACGGACTGCCCGCCCTGTACTGGCACGGCATGCTCAAAGGCCGCGCCTGACCGCAGACCCGAGTGCGGGGCGGGGCTCGGACGTCCTCGTCGGCGCCGTGCTGCGCAACACCCTCGTCGTCGCCCCACCAGAACGGTGTCTCTCCGCGGAGTGTCGAGGACGCCTTCAGCCGCAGCGTGCTGTCGCCCCGGCCCAGGCCCGCTGCGAGCACCTGTCGGCGAAACCGTCGGCGGCGGCGCCGACGATGGCGAAGACAGTCGCGCGGATGACTAGATCGATTTAGCTTTCTCCCTGTAACATCACTGCCTAATCGATTTAGTATTCCTTTCCCGCGGCGGGACGCGGGGTCAAGGAGGTTGCCGCAGATGCCAACCGTGCAAGACGCCGCCGTCAGGCGGTCGAGAACACCCGCGGGGCTGGAGGGGCTGCCACGGCCGGGCCGATGCCTGGTCATGGGGATCCTCAACGTCACGCCCGACTCCTTCTCCGACGGCGGTCTGTACGAGGACAACCGGGCCGCGATCGACCGGGGCCTGGAACTGGCCGCTCAGGGCGCGGACATCGTGGACGTGGGTGGCGAGTCCACCCGGCCGGGCGCGCGGTCCGTGGGCCTGGAGGAGGAGTTGGCCCGGACCGTGCCGGTGGTGCGTGAACTCGCCCGTGCCGGTGTGTGCGTGAGCGTCGACACCATGCACGCGTCCGTGGCCCGAGCCGCCGTCGAGGCGGGAGCGTCTCTGGTCAACGACGTCAGCGGCGGCCTGGCCGACCCGGCGATGGCGTCGACCGTCGCCGCGGCCGGCGTCCCCTATGTCGCCATGCACTGGCGTGCGCCGAGCCGGGAGATGGACCGGCATGCGGACTACCGTGATGTCGTCGCCGAGGTCGGGGCCGAACTCGGCCGACGTCTGTGGGAGTTGACGGAACGCGGAGTCGACCCGGCCCGCATCGTCCTCGATCCGGGGCTGGGTTTCGCCAAGCGGCCCGAGCACGACTGGACGCTCCTGGCCGGTCTGGGGTCTCTGCGGGAACTGGGGTGCCCTCTGCTCGTGGGTGCGTCGAGGAAGCGGTTCATCGGTGCTGCCCTCGCGGCCGGCGGTGCGGGTGAAGTGCCGCCCGGAGAGCGGGACATGGCCACGGCCGCGGTCTCCGCGCTCGCGGCCGTCGCGGGTGCGTTCTGTGTGCGCGTGCACGACGTCCCCTCCACCGTCGATGCGGTGCGCATGGCATCCGCGTATCTCGACCACTACAACCGCGACGTCGACCCGGTCCGCGCGGTCCCGGTCGGTGCGGGGCGTGGGCTGCACCCGTAAGTAGTCCGCAACCCGGCACTCGCTCGGGATCAGGCCGCTCTGCCGGCTTGCGCTAGATCGTTCCCGGCATCACTAGATCGATTTAGCTTTCTTGGGACAGATCGCATGGATCGTACGGATCACACGGATCCCTACGAGCAAAGGAACAAGGAGAGCCCGCATGACAACCCCCTCCCTCCAGGACGCCATCGACAAGGCCGGATCGCCGATCCAGCTGCTGTGGCGGCCGGGTGCAGAGCCGTGGACCCCCGAGGTCGTGGAGCGCGAGTACGCCGGCTGGAGCCGGGAGCAGGCCGCGTGGCACGAGGGCGTGGCGCTGCTCAACCTCTCGCACCACATGTACGACATGTGGATCGAAGGCCCGGACGCCACCCGGGTGTTGGCCGACCACGGCGTCAACAACTTCGACAAGTTCGCCATCGGGCAGGCCAAGCAGTACGTGCCGGTGACCCGGAACGGCCACATCGTCACCGACGGGATCCTCGCTCGCGAGGGCGAGAACAAGTACCTGCTCAGCGGGATCCCGGCTGCCCAGCACTGGGTGCAGTACCACGCGGAGAAGGGCGGCTACGACGTCGGCTTCGTCACCGACCCGTCCTCCGCGTTCCGTCCGGGCGGCGGCGATCCGAAACTGTTCCGGTACCAGATCCAGGGCCCGCTGGCGACGGAGCTCGTCGAGCGGGTCTTCGGCGGGCCGCTGCCGGAGACGAAGTTCTTCCACTCCAGCGCCGTCTCCCTCGACGGCCGCGCCTTCCGTGCCCTGCGCCACGGCATGGCCGGCCAGGCCGGATTCGAGTTCATCGGCCCGTGGGAGCACGCCGCGTACGTCCACGAGGCGTTCCTGAAGACGGGCGAGCCGCTCGGCCTGGTCCAGGTCGGAGCCCTCGCGTACGCCACGCCGAGCGTGGAGAGCGGCTGGATCCCCTCGCCGGTGCCCGGCATCTACACCGACCCGGACCTGCTGGAATACCGCAGGTACCTGCCCCTGTTCGGCATCGAGGGCAAGCGCCCGCTGAACGGCAGCTACTTCTCGGAGGACATCGAGGACTACTACGTATCCCCGTACGAACTCGGCTACGGGAAGCTGATCCACCTCGGCCATGACTTCGTGGGCCGGGACGCCCTGGTGAAGGCCAAGGACGAGCCGCTGCGCACCAAGGTCACCCTCGTCCTCGACCCCGACGACGTCCGCACCGTCATCGGACAGGGCGCGGACCCCGGCTTCGTCCTCAGCTACGCCCGGCACCGGGTGGAGAACGTGACCGGCATGGTCGGCATGACCATGCAGACGGCGTCCATCGACCCCGTCGGAGCGCTCCTGTCACTGACATTGATCGACAAGGAGTGCGCGGAGCCCGGCACCGAGGTCTGGGTGGTGTGGGGCGAGCACCCCGGTGCCGGCACCGACCCCGAGGCCGACCTCGGACTCCCGCGCATCCGCGCCACCGTCCGGCCCGCGCCGTTCGACCAGCACGCGCGCACCCAGTACCGCCGCGACCGCTGACACAGGCCCCCTGCACGCCACCGCCGCCCCCCCCGGCACTCGGCCCCCGCAGACGAGAAAGCGAGACGCAAGACGATGAACCCCGCGAGCACGGTACGAACAGCGGTCAGTACGTCGCTGCTCGATGACTTCTCCCTGGAGATGACCGGGAAGGACGTCCCCAAACTGGAGGAGGCCCGCGACTCCATTCCCCAGGGCACCCGTATCAACGTCACCTTCCTCGGCAACGAGGACCTCTCGATGCGGCTGGACGCGGCCCGCGCGGTCAAGCGGCTCGGCTTCGTCCCCGTACCGCACATATCCGCCCGGCGCCTCGGGTCGCGCGACGACTTCGAGCGGTTCCTGGCCGGCCTGCACGCCGACGGCACGTCCGACAACGTGTTCGTCGTCGGCGGGGATCCGGCGCATCCCGAGGGGCCCTACGCCGACTCCCTGTCCCTGATCGACACGGGGCTGCTGCAGGAGCACGGCGTCCGCCACGTCGGCATCAGCGGTTACCCGGAAGGCCACCCCGCGATCGACGGCACCGCACTGTGGTCCGCGCTGGGGGACAAGCACACGGCCCTCACCGCCCAGTCCCTGGAGGGCGGCGTCATCACGCAGTTCGGGTTCGACGTCGACCCGGTGCTCGCCTGGGTGGCAGAGGTACGGCGGCGGGGCATCGGGCTCCCGATCAGGATCGGGGTGCCCGGTCCGGCCGGAGCGCGCCGGCTCATGGCGTACGCCGCCCGGTTCGGCGTGGGTACCAGCGCGTCCGTCGTCAGGAAGTACGGGTTCTCCCTGACGAACCTGATGGGCACCGCGGGCCCCGACCGGTTCCTGCGTGACCTCGCCGCGGGCCATGACCCGGCCCGGCACGGCGAGTTGAAGATTCACTTCTATACGTTCGGCGGGCTCAGGGCCACCTCCGAGTGGGCCGCCCGCTTCCGCGAGGAGAGCCTGGCATGACCCTCACCCAAGACGCCCCCGCGCGCACCACCACGGGCGGGCCGCCCGCCCCGCAGGCCTCGCTCATCGTGCAGGGCGCCGACGCCACGGGCATCGTCGCCGCCGTGACGTCGGTCCTCGGCGGCCACGGCGCGAACATCGTCTCCCTCGACCAGTACTCCGACAACCCGCAGGGCGGCGCCTTCTTCCAGCGCACCGTCTTCGGTCTCGACGGCCTCCGGGCCGTGCTGCCCGCCCTGCGGGCCGACCTGGACAAGCACCTGGTGGACGCGTTCGGGCTGAGCTACACCCTGCGTGACCTGTCCGTGCCCAAGCGGGTCGCGATCTTCGCCTCGAAGTCCGACCACTGCCTGCTCGACCTGCTGTGGCGGCACCGGCAGGGCCAACTGCCCGTCACCGTCGCCATGGTGATCTCCAACCATCCCGATGTGGCCGAGGAGGTACGCGGGTTCGGCATCCCCTTCTTCCATGTCCCCTGCCAGGGCGCGGACAAGTCCGCCGCGGAGGCGGAACACCTGCGGCTGCTGAGGGGCAACGTCGACTTCGTCGTCCTGGCCCGCTACATGCAGATCCTCTCCGGCGACTTCATCGCGGGCGTCGGCGTCCCGATCATCAACATCCACCACTCCTTCCTGCCCGCCTTCATCGGCGCGGGCCCCTACGCCAAGGCCAAGGAACGGGGCGTGAAGCTGGTGGGCGCCACCGCGCACTACGTCACCGAGGACCTCGACGAGGGCCCGATCATCGAGCAGGACGTCGTCCGCGTCACCCACGCCCACACCGCGACCGACCTCACCCGCCGCGGCGCCGACGTGGAACGCGCGGTGCTCTCCCGCGCCGTGCTGTGGCACGCCGAGGACCGGGTCATCCGCGACGGCAACCACACCATCGTCTTCGCCTGAGGCGAGACGGGCCCATCGACTCCCACCGACAGGAAGACCGCCCGGTGCAGGGATGGCAGGGACGGTCGGTCCTGTCGTGCGCCACATCCCCGAACGACCGAGCCGGCCGTCCCGCCCCCATGACGACCGGCTCGGTCCCGGCGCCGTACAGCCGTACAGCACGCCCCTCTCACCCGGGCGAGTCGTTCCCCATCACACGAAGGCGGTTCGCCACCATGACAATCAGGATCGACGGCACCGGGATCGCCCGGCGGATCCGTTCGCAGGTCGCCGAGGAGGTCGCCGCGGCCGCCGGTTCGGGAAGCGCTCCCGGGCTGGCGACCGTCCTCGTCGGCGACGACCCGGCCAGCGTCGTGTACGTCGCCGCGAAGCGACGCGCCATCAAGGAAGCCGGCATACGCGACTTCCACCGCCATCTGCCCGAGCACGCGACGCACGACGACGTGGCCGCCGTACTCGACGAACTGGCCGCGGACCCAAGGGTGTCCGGCATCCTGCTCCAACTCCCGCTGCCCCGGCAGCTCGACGCGGCCACCCTCATCGACCGTATCCCGGTCACCAAGGACGTCGACGGTCTCACCACCGCCAGCCTCGGCCTCCTCGCCCGCGGGGAGCGGGGGTTGCGCCCCTGCACGCCCAGCGGCGTCATCGAACTCCTCGACGCCGAGGGCGTTCCACTCAAGGGCGCGAACGTCGCGGTGGTCGGCTGGGGCGAACTCGTCGGCAAGCCCCTGACCCAGCTGCTGCTGCGGCGCGGGGCGACCGTGTCGGTGGCCCACGAGTTCACCACCGACCTCGCGGCGGTCACCCGGCCCGCCGACATCGTCGTGGTCGCCACCGGCGTCCGCGGGCTCATCGGTCCCGAACACGTCAGGCCCGGCGCCGTCGTCATCGACGTCGGCATCCACCGGACGCCCTCGGGCCTGGCCGGCGACGTCCGCTCCGACGAACTCGACGGCATCGCGGATCGCATCACACCCGTCCCCGGCGGGGTGGGCCCCATGACCATCGCGATGCTGCTGGTCAACACCCTGCGTGCCGCCCGATGGAGTGCCGAACTCGAGGCCGTCGCGGCTTGAGGACCCGATCGACGGGGAGCCGCTCGCACCGAAGGAGGCCGGAATTGGACCAGTTCCCTCCCATGGCGCTGCTCGGCGGACGCCTCGCCACCGGCCTCGCGGACGTCACCGGAGACCCCTCGGCACTGGACTCCGAGGGCTTCTGGGCCGTGGCGGCCGACTTCGAGAGCCGCTTGACGTGCGCCCGCTTCCGCGACGTACGACAGATCGAGGTCCGACGCGTCTCTACGACGTCCTGGCGCGGCCCGCGCCCAGACGCGTGGACCACTTCGCTGGACCGCCTCGCCCACACGAACGGAGTGCCACGCGTCCGCGAGCACATCGCCGTCGGCAGGGTCTACCAGGCCAACCTCTGCCGGGTGCTGTCCACCCCGGTCACGCCGGATGCCGATGTGACGGCGCTCGGAGGGCTCCTGGCACGGCACGGCACGACCCGGCGCCGCACGCGGGCGTCATCCGTCCCTCTCGGCACGGGGTGGAGGTGGCCACGGCTTCCCCCGAACTCTTCCTGCGGCGCGACGGGAGCGAGGCGACGTCGGGTCCCGTCAGGGGGACGGGCCGCATCGAGGCGGACCTGCTGGGGAAGGATCACGCGGAGAACGTGATGATCGTCGACCTGGTCCGCAACGACCTCGGCCGGGTCTGCGTTCCCGGTTCCGTCACCGTGCCCGACCTGTGTGCCGTGGAGAAGCATCCGGGGCTCGTCCACCTCGTGTCCACGGTGTCGGGGCGACTGCGTGCCGGCTTGGGCCGGCCCGGGCTGCCGGCGGCGACGTTCCCGCCCGGCTCGGTCACCGGGGCGCCCAAGGAGAGCGCCCTGCGGATCATCGAGGCGTTGGAGACCTCGCCCCGCGGCCCCTACCGCGGCGGCATCGGCTGGGTCGACGCCGATCGCGGCGCGGTGAACTGGCGGTCGGCATCCGCACGTTCTGGATCGACCGGGCCGAAGGGCTCCTGAAGTTCGGCACGGGAGCCGGCATCACCTGGGGCTCGGAACCCGAACGGGAGTGGCGGGAGACCGAGTTGAAGGCACGTCGGCTGCTTGGCCATCGCGAGCGGAGGCTCGGCGTGCCGGTAGACGGAGGAACGTCCCTGCCGTCGCGTAGGAGCGCGCACCACGTGAGTGCCGCGAAAGGCTCGCAGGCCGTACGGGTTCCGCGGGCCGATCGAGGCGCGTCCTCGTCCGGAGAGGTGAAACGATCTAGCGCGTAGAGTGAACGCCACGTGCTCGGACGTTCCACAGGCTGGCAGCCGGTCCCGGTCGGCGGGGCGTGGAGCGCGCGGGTCTGACGGATGGGAGTGTGCCGACATGGGCCGTTCGGGCCGGGTGACGTTGAGCGACGTGGCCAAGGCGTCCGGCGTGTCGCGGGCGACGGTGAGTTTCGTGCTGAACGACGACCCACGGCAGACGATCTCCGCGGCCACCCGGGAGCGGGTCATGGGGGCCGCCCAGGAACTGGGATACGTCCCGCATGGCATCGCCCGCGCCCTCCGCGAGGGCTCGTCGCGGATCGTCGTCCTCAACGTCGACTGGGGCATGGAGGGCAACTTCTCCCGCAGCTACGTCCGGGGCCTGGACGAGGAACTGGCCGAACACGACCACATCCTGCTGGTCCGGCACGGCCACTCGATCCCGGAAGCCACGCAGAAGGTCCTGGACACCATCGTGCCCCGTGCGGTGCTGCGACTCGGCGAGGTCTACATGCAGGGCGACGAACCGCCCGAGCAGGACTGGGAGAACGGGTTCGCCGCCAACGCCGCGATGCAGATCGGCTACCTCGCCGAACGCGGGCACACCCGGATCGCGATGGCCATGCCCGACCACGAGTTCCCGCTCACCGAGGCCCGGCTGGGATTCGCCCAGGAGGCCGCCCGGCGCCTGGAACTGCCTCCGCTGGAACGCTTCGTCGTGCCGGGGCCGCGGGAGGCCGGCGCGGCCGCCGTCGAGACCTTCCTGGCAGCCCACGCGGACGTGACCGCCCTGGCCGCCTTCGACGACGACATCGCGCTGCGCAGCCTCACGGCCCTGCGTGATCTCGGGCGGCGGGTCCCCGAGGACGTGGCGGTGATCGGCTTCGACGAGACCGAGTACGGCTCCCTGTCCACCCCCGCGCTCACCACCGTCCACATCGACGCCGAAGTCCTCGGACGGATCGCCGCCCGCAACGCCCTGGGAATCGACACCGGGGCGCTGGCGCCCGCGTCCGGCCGGATCGTCGTACGCGATTCGGCGTGACCGCCGCGAACCCGTGAAAGGCGGGCGGACCGCCGGGGTGACGCTGTCATGGGCGGCAGTCGCCCGCCCGTGCGCGGAACGGCCGTGACGCGTCCCTTCGCGACGAAGAAGCACTCACGAGACCACGGCACCCTCCCACCGCGCACTCCGTTCCGAGTTCCCGGATCTCGCGGCCCCGGGCAGTCTCTGTTAACTTGACTAGAACGATTTAGTAATGCTGAGTGTGCCGTACCGCCCCATGTTCGACACGGCCCGGAGGGACACCGGAGCCGTGGACGACCGGAGGACCCCATGGACCGTCTGCTTCTCATGCGCAGTTTTGTCACCGTCGCCAACATCGGCAGCTTCAACGGCGCTGCCAAGGCGCTGAGTTCGTCGGGGTCGCTCGTCTCACGTCATGTCGCGGAGCTGGAACGGCAGATCGGCGTGCGCCTCGTCAATCGCACGGCCCGTTCGGTGAACCTCACGGAACAGGGTCTGCGCTATGCCGAGTTCGCCTCGCGCATCCTCAAGGAGATCGAAGCGGAGGACTCCAGCATCGCCCATCTGCACGACCGGGCCGAAGGCGCACTCAACATCATCTGCCCCAAATGGATAGGGAGCTACGATCTCGGCGACGCCATCGCCGCCTTCTCCGCCGCCCATACGAAAATCCATGTGCGGTTCGAACTGGGAGGGCTGTCCGACCGGACCTATGACTTCATTGACGGTGGATTCGATGTCGCATTCCACACACGCGATCTGAGGGATTCGAGTGTCCGCCTCAAGAAGATCGCCTCACTGCCCTTCGTCCTGTGCGCGTCGAAAAAGTACATCGACCGGTGCGGCCCCGTCTCCCATCCGAATGACCTGACCGCCCACGACTGCCTCGTGCACGTCAACGACCCCGTGTGGCGCCTCGGCCACGGGCCCGCCAGCACGCTGCACAAGGTGCGCAACGTCGCTTTCTCGTCCAACTCCTATATCGCCCTGCAGAAAGCGGCCGTTCACGGGCGTGGCGTCGCCATGCTGCCGCAGCGGCTGGCTTACGACGAACTCGTGTCCGGCGCTCTGCAGGCCCTGCTTCCCCATGTGGCGGCACCCGACCGCCCCCTCTACGCGATCTACGGGCCCGATCAGAACACCCCGCGAAAGATCGCCGTTTTTCTGGAATTCCTTACCGAATGGTTCAGGGAGAATCCGATTCCCATCATTGGGTATTGAAGCAGGTGCAGAAAACGATTTCGGTCACGGCCGACTCGGCTCGGGCTGCGGTGGGGCGGCAGCTGAGACATACGGGGGCTTCTTCTTTGCTTGCAGAATGCGTATCAACAGAGTCGCCGCACGGCTGTCGCTGAGGTCGGCACGACCTGTTAGCGTCCACTGAATCGATCTAGTTCGCTTGGTCGACGATCAGTGGAAGGGCGACAGGAGGATCCGTCGCCTCGCAGAGTGGGAGTACGAAATGGATTTGGTCGCACAACAGCGCAGCACCTACGAAGCGGTCCTCCGACAGAACGACGCGCCGTTCATCACCGAGCGGCCGGCGTTGTTCAGCCCGGCCGCGGCTGCCCAGGACAAGGGCAACACACGGGGCACGTTCGGCCGCTTCGCGCAGATCCTGCTTCCCGAGGAGTATTCGGACTGGGTGGACGAGAGCGCCGCCCACGTCGGATCGTGCTACATCGGCGACTGGACCTCGCTCCACAAGGTGAAGGTGCACGGCCCGCAGGCGCTCGAGTTCCTCGGCAGGCTCGGGATGCGGGATCTCTCGCGTTTCGAGACCGGGCAGGTCAAGCACCATGTGCAGCTCGACGAGAACGGCTGGATCGCGTCCGAGGGCGTGCTGTGCCGGCTCGGCCCGGAGGAGTTCGTCTACACCGCGGGCAGCTGCGACTGGCTGCTGTGGCAGCTCGGCCGGGGCGGATGGGACGCGGCGGCGACCGACATCAGCCCCGAGGTGTTCATCTTCGGCATCCAGGGGCCGGCGTCCCTGGCCACGATGGAGAAGCTGACCGGGGACGATCTGCGCGACATCGGCTTCAGCCGCAGCAGGATGTCGACGGTCGGCGGGGTCCCGGTACGGGTCCTGCGCACCGGTATCTCGGGTGAGCTCGGCTACGAGCTGCACGGGCCGACCGAACACGCCAACGAGGTCTGGGCGGCGGCCGTGGCGAGCGGGCAGGACGTCGGCATCCGCCAACTCGGCTTCCGCGCCCAGCCCGTTCAGCACATAGAGGCCGGTATCGCGACCAACGGGCTCGACTATCTGCCGGCGTCGATCCTCACGCCGGGTGCGCCGAGGCAGTTCCGCAAGGGTGCGCCCACGGGCAGTTTCGTCCCCGCAGGCGGGGTGACCGACTACTTCCGCAAGCCGGGCGAACTGGGCTGGGGGTTCCGCAAGGGCGTCCCCGACCGGGAATTCATCGGCCGGGACGCCCTCGTCAAGGACGCCGAAAGCGGTGTCCCCGCACGTCGGTTGGTCGGTCTGCGGTGGAGCGAGCAGGACGTCACCGGCGTCCTCACGTCGCTCCTGAGCGGCGCCGAGCTGCCCGACCAGATGGAGATCCCTCGCTCGCGCGGTCCCCACTTCGACCATGTCCTGTTCGAGGGCGACCCGGTGGGCGTGGCCACGGGCCGGACCGTGAGTCCGACCCTGCGGGCGATGATCTCGCTCTGTGTGATCGCCCCTGAACACGCGACACCCGGCAAGGAGGTCGTCGTTCTCTGGGGCCGTCCGGGCACCCCGCAGCGGGAGATCCGGGCGACGGTCACCACGCTGCCGTTCAAGCCGGACAACCGGCGAGCCGACACCGCCAGGCTGTGACGGTCCCTCTCCCGGCTCCCCGCCGACCGGCCAGGTGACCGCCGGTCGGCGGGGAGTCCGGAAACCTTCCCGCTGGAAGACGCGCCTGGCATGCCCATGAGCGTCCAGCCCCGTCACGTGCTGTTCCCCTGTTCAGGGGGGTGATGAGAACCTTGAGGGCTTCACGCCGGCAAAGGCTGCCACACTGAGGGACGTGGCCCGTGAGCAGCAGGCAAGAATCAGCGGCACCGAACTCGGGCGCTTCCTGCGCGCCCGACGGGCGGAGATCGGTCCCGAAGAGGTCGGCATCACGGTGGGTCCGGGACCGCGCCGGACACCGGGGCTGCGGCGGGAGGAGCTGGCCACCCTCGCCGGGGTGAGCATCGACTACTACGCCCGTCTGGAACGCGGCCGGGAGATCCACCCCAGCCCGGCCGTCCTCGACGCCCTGGCCCAGGCGTTGCGGCTGGGGGAGGTCGACCACAAGCACCTGCACGACCTCGGTCTGCGTGCCGCCCGCAGACCGTCCCCGGACCGGAGCGCGCCCAGCCGCACCGTGGACCCCGGTACCGAACTGCTGCTGGAGCGGCTGCGGCCCTTCCCGGCCCGGGTGCTCAGCCGCACGATGGACCTGCTCGCCGCCAATCCCGGAGGGCTGCGGACACTGGTCGGGATCGAACGCTGGCCCGCCGGGCGGCGCAACATCGCGAAGTACGTCTTCCTGCACCCCGCGGCCCGCGAACTCTTCCCCGACTGGGAGGTGATGACCCGTGGCTGCGTCGCCCGGCTGCGCGCCCTGGCGGGCACCGACCCGGACGCTCCCGACCTCGCCGAACTCGTCGACGAACTGCTCCTCAAGAGCCCGGAGTTCGCGCGACTGTGGGAGTCCTACGACGTGCGGGCGTTCGCCCAGGGCCAGAAGACCCTGCACCACCCCGACGTCGGCGCTCTCACCCTCCGCTACCAGTCCCTGCTGATCGAGGGCACTCCCGGCCATCGCCTGGTGGCGTACTACGCCCTTCCGGGCACTGAGGACCACGACGCCCTGGTCCGCCTCGACCAGATGGACCAGGGCAGCCACGGTGCACCACCCCCTGCCGAGCGGTATCCGGGCTGAGGCGGGGGAGCGTGCCTCCGGGGCGCCTCGATGGGCAACGCTTTCCAGAGGCTGGATCCAAGGCTGAGCCGAATGGTTCAACGATCCCGTCGCGGCTCGCCCCTCGGGCCTAACCCGGTGGCGGGGCCGTGGTCCGGCGCGGTACCAGAGCGGGGGACAGACGGACCTGGCCCGTGGGCTTGTGCCGGTCGGCGATCCGTTCCAGCAGGAGGCGGGCGGCGTTCCTGCCGATCTCCCGGTCCACGAAGGACGCACCCCGCTGGCGCGTGCGGAGGGAGTGCGCTTCATCGGTTACGCCGACGGGGTGTACGCCTGCCGGTTGGCGTCCGGCCGCTACCGCCTGACCGCCCGGCTGCGCTGACCCCCTGTCAGGTGGAACCCAACTCGAACCAGTCGAAGGCCGCGCTGCCCCGCGTCGCGTACATGCCGAAGACACGGCCCGTGAAGCCGCCGGCGACCTCGGTCGTGAGGTAGCGGCCGTCGAGTTCGGCGAGGATCTCGAAGTCGCCGCCGTCGGTCTCGTAGCCCAGCCGGAGGCTGTCGGGGCCGCCGGCGCCGTGGGCGGGGGGGGGGGGTGGGTTGTAGCGCCGGGCCCCGGGC
>NZ_JBSFDA010000239.1:0-12509 GCF_053593675.1 Streptomyces sp. NPDC002156
GGGCGGTCGTTCTTGGGCAGGACGTAGGGGGCGCGGGTCATCGACTCGACGCCGCCCGCGAGGGCGATGGAGGCGTCGCCGAGGGCGATGGCGCGAGCGGCCTGGATCACGGCTTCGAGGCCGGAGGCGCACAGGCGGTTGACCGTGACTCCGGGGACGGAGGTGGGCAGGCCTGCGAGGAGGGCGGCCATGCGGGCGACGTTGCGGTTCTCCTCGCCGGCGCCGTTGGCGTTGCCGAAGTAGACGTCCTCGATGCGGGAGGGGTCCAGGTCGGGCGCACGGGCGAGGAGTGCGCGGAGGGCGTGGGCGCCGAGGTCGTCCGGGCGCACCGAGGCCAGGGCGCCGTTGTAGCGGCCGATCGGGGTGCGGACGGCGTCGACGATATAGACGTCCTGGAGACGGCGGGACAGGCCGTGCGTCATGGCTGGATCTCCTCGGGGATGCGGACCTTCGCGGCGGTCTTCGTCACGATCTCCTCGGCCGTGACACCCGGCGCGGTCTCGACGAGTACCAGCCCGTCTGTGGTGACATCGAGAACACCCAGATCGGTGATGACCCGGTTCACACACGCCCTGCCCGTCAGCGGCAGTTCACACTGCTCCAGGATCTTCGGGGAGCCGTCCTTCGCGGTGTGCGTCATGACGACGATGACCGTGCGGGCCCCGTGCACGAGGTCCATGGCGCCGCCGATCCCGGTGATCAGCTTGCCCGGGATCGCCCAGTTGGCGAGGTCCCCGCCCGCCGAGACCTGCATCGCCCCCAGCACGGCGACATCGATGTGCCCGCCCCGGATCATCCCGAAGGACAGCGCCGAGTCGAAGAAGGAGGCGCCCGGCAGGACGGTCACCGTCTCCTTGCCCGCGTTGATCAGGTCGGGGTCGACCTGGTCGTCGGTGGGGTAGGGGCCGGTGCCCAGGATGCCGTTCTCCGACTCCAGGACCACCTCCACCCCCGCAGGAAGGTAGTTCGGGATCAGCGTCGGCAACCCGATCCCCAGGTTCACGTACTGCCCGTCCTCAAGCTCACGGGCGGCACGGGCGGCCATCTGTTCGCGTGTCCAGGCCATCAGCTGCTCACCGTCCGCTGCTCGATCATCTTGTCGGCCGCCTGCTCGGGGGTCAGCGCGATCACGCGCTGGACGAAGATGCCCGGCAGGTGCACGGCGTCCGGGTCGATCTCGCCGGGCTCGACCAGTTCCTCCACCTCGGCGATGGTGATCCGGCCCGCCATCGCGGCGAGCGGGTTGAAGTTCCGGGTGGACTTGCTGAAGACGAGGTTGCCGTGCCGGTCACCCTTCGCGGCGCGCACGAGGGCGAAGTCGGTGCGGATACCGCGCTCCAGCACGTACTCCGTACCGTCGAACTCCCGTACCTCCTTCGGCGGTGAGGCCAGCGAGACGCCACCGGAACCGTCGTACCGCCACGGCAGCCCGCCCTCCGCCACCTGCGTACCCACCCCGGCCGGAGTGAAGAATGCGGGGATGCCGGCGCCGCCGGCGCGCAGCCGCTCGGCGAGCGTGCCCTGCGGGATCAGCTCCACCTCCAGCTCACCCGCCAGATACTGCCGCGCGAACTCCTTGTTCGCACCGATGTACGAACCCGTCACCCGGGCGATCCGCCCCGCCGCCAGCAGCACCGCCAGACCGGACTCCATCGCCCCGCAGTTGTTGGACACCACCGACACACCACTGACCGCGCGCTCGTACAACGCCTGGATCAGCACGTTCGGCACACCGCTCAGCCCGAAACCACCCACCGCCAGCGACGCACCGTCCGGCACATCAGCCACCACCTCCACAGCCGTGGCGACCACCTTGTCCATGCCCATCAGACAGCTGCCTCGGCGGAGTCGTCGAGCACGGACGGGTGGGTCGCGGGCGGGGTGGCCGGCCCGCCGACCTCTCTCCTGAGGACGATGTCGAAGGTCGCGGAGGTCCATGTCCCCGGCGGCCGACGGCCGTCCGGTGCCGGAACGCCCGCCTCGTGACGGTCGAAGCGGTACGCGAGCGACTCCTTCACACCGAAGACGGAGTCGGTGTCCAGACCGGGGTCCCCCGCGACGAAGATGTGCGTGACGAGACGCCGGAATCCGGGGGCCGTCACCATGAAGTGCAGGTGTGGTGCGCGCATCGGTGACCGGCCGGCGTGGTCGAGGAGCCGGCCCACGGGACCGTCGTCCGGGATCGGATAGGGCGTAGGGGTGAGGCCCCAGAAGCGGTACCGGCCCTCGGCGTCGGTGAACAGGTGGGCGCGGCCCGCGAGTTCGCCGCTGTCGTACTGGACGTCGTACATGCCGTCCTCGTCGGCCTCCCAGACCTCGATACGGGCCCCCGCGACCGGGGCACCGTCGGTGTCCGTCACCATGCCGCTGACCCACGACGGCTCGCCGGTCGCGCCTCCCGCGATGTCGCCGCCGAGTTCGATCCCGGGCGAGTCCTGGACGAAGAACGGGCCGAGGACCGTGGACTCCGTGCCCTCGTCCAGGCCCGGTTCGTTGACCGCCACGGTCAGCATGGAGATGCCGAGAACGTCCGAGAGCAGGACGAACTCCTGGCGTGTGTCGGTCGTGATGTGACCGACAGCCGTCAGGAACTCGATGGCCGTGTTCCACTCCTCCTCGGTGAGCCGGGTCTCGCGCACGAACGCGTGCGCGTGCCTGACCAGCGCCTGCATCACCTCGCGGAACCGTTCGTCCTTGGCACCGTCGAAACTCGCGGCGACCTTGTCGGTCAGTTGCTGTTCCGTCGTCGCCGTTGCCGTCGCAGTCGCAGTCGTCTCAGCGGTCTCAGTCATCGGAGTTGCTCTTTCGTGCGGACGGAGGTGAGAGGGACCGGCACCGGGGTGTCGCCCCGCCACGCGCGCCCCAGCAGCTCGCGCATCTCGTCGCGGGTGACCCGGCGCGGGTTGGAGTCCGGCACCTGGGCCATGACCAGGTCGGCGGCCCGGTCGAGTTCCTCCTCCGCGAGCCCCAACTCCCGCAGCGAACACGGGGGTTCGAGTGTCTTGTAAAGGGCGAGCAGCGCGCCGAAGGGGTCGGTGTGCTCGTCGAGCGCGGCACCGAGGTGTCTGGTCGCGTCGGGTGCCGCGGACAGGTTGAGGCCGACCACGTGCGGCAGGATCACGGAGTGGAGGGCGGCGTGTTCGAGGTCGTACGCGCCGCCGAGGACATGGCACACCTTGTGGTGCAGCCCGGATCCCGCCCCGGCGAAGGCGACGGCTCCGAGGTAGGTGCCGTAGAGGATGTCGTGGCGTGCCGCGACATCCTGGCCGTCGGCGACGATGCGGGGCAGCGAGGACGCCAGTGACCGGACGCCCTCGACGGCGAGCGCCGAGCTGATCGGGTTGTGCCGTGGTGCCCACCAGGCGTCGACGCAGTGGGCGAGGGCGTTGAGGCCGGAGGTCACCGACAGCCTCGTCGGCAGCGACAGCATCAGCGTGGCGTCGTAGACGACGACCCGCGGAAGCACTCTCGGGTCGACGCCGGTGCGCTTGTGGCCGTCCTCGGTCATGCCCCAGACGGGGGTCGCCTCGGAGCCGGCGTAGGTCGTGGGGACGGCGAGGATCGGCAGTCCGGTGGTCAGGGCCGCCGCCTTGGCCGTGCCCGTCGTCGATCCGCCGCCCACGCTCAGCAGGAGGTCGGCGCCGTGGGTGCGGGCAGCCTCCCGTACGGCCTCTGCCACCTCGGCCGGTACATGCGGCCTGACCGCGCTGAAGGTCGCCACGACGGGTACGTCCGCGCAGATCCGCTCGGCCAGGGCACGTTCTCCCTCGGCCGCGACCACCAGGACCCGGCGCGCGCCGAGCCCGGTGACCTCGGCGGCCA
This sequence comes from Streptomyces sp. NPDC002156, assembly GCF_053593675.1. Lineage (NCBI taxonomy): Bacteria > Bacillati > Actinomycetota > Actinomycetes > Kitasatosporales > Streptomycetaceae > Streptomyces > Streptomyces sp. NPDC002156. The sequence continues at coordinate 3,823 of NZ_JBSFDA010000239.1, forward strand.
CGTCGGCCCGGGCGGTGCCCGAGCCGAACACGACACGCTGCGCCCACGATTCGTAGACCGTCGGTGCGGGGGTGGTGATGGTCATGCCGTCGCCAGCCGGGCCCGTGGTACGGCGCCCGCCACGAGTGCGCCGATGAGCGCGGGTACGGCGAAGGCGTAGAAGGCCCATTCGACGCCGTTGCCCGAGCCGAGGACGAAGGCGCCCAGCGACGGTCCGACGATCGCGCCGAACCGGCCGACCGACAGGGCCCAGGCGAGGCCGTTGGCGCGCAGGGCGTCCGGGTATCTGGTCACGATGAACGCGTTGCCGAGGATCTGCGAGCCGATGAACCCGAAGCCGCTGACGAACATGAGCACGAACATGACGGGGGTCGGCGGGCGGGTGCTCATCGCGATGAGGCTCACGGTGCCGACCAGGAACGCGGCGATCACGACGCGGCGGGCGCCGAGCGCGTCCGCGACCCGGCCGCCGACGATGACACCGCATCCGACGCCCAGCCACATGGCTGCCGTCTGCAGCAGCGCGGAGCCCAGGGAGAAGCCGGCGGCCTGCATGATGCTCGGCAGCCAGGTGCTGATGCCGAAGACGAGCAGGAGTCCGCAGAACGACATGGCCCAGAAGAGAACGGTCGAGAGGGCCAGGCCGCCCGTCAGGAGTGAGCCGAGGCCGAGCCAGCGGCCCGGGTCGGACGCCGGTTCGGCGTCGGAGCGGGCGAGGCCGAGGCGTGCCTCCACCGCGCGTGCCTCGTCCGGTCGGCCGGTGCGGCTGAGGTGGAAGGGGCTCTCGGGCAGCCGGAGCAGAAGCGGCACGGCGACGAACACGGGCAGCACGCCGATCACGTACAGCCAGCGGTAGGAGACGTCGGGGAGCAGGGCGGTGCCGAGCAGCGGGGAGAGCAGGGCGCCGGCCGCGTAGCCGCTCATCATCAGGGTGATGTTGCGACTGCGATGCTCCGGCTCGCTCAGGTCGGCGACGAAGGCGTTGAGCGTGGGCAGGACGACGCCCAGACCGAGGCCGACGACGAGGCGTCCGGCACCCAGGGACGAGGCGCCACCGGCGGCGGCGCTGAGCGCCATGCCGAGCGAGAACACGGAGGCGCCGACGACCAGGAGACGGCGGGGTCCCGTGCGGTGGACGAGGGCTCCGGCGAGCGCCGCGCCGATGAGCATCCCCAGGCCGACGGTGGATCCTATGGACCCGACCTCCGACTTGTCGATGCCGAGGGAGGGGTCGCCCAGGAGTGCGGGGACGCTGACTCCGTACACGGCGAGGTCGTAGCCCTCCAGGGAGGCGACGATCCAGGCAGCCAGCAGCATGAACGTTTTTGCGGATATTCCGCGGCGGACCAGTGGGCGGGTGGCGGACGGCACTGTCATCGCCGGATCCCTTCTGTGACGGTGGCAGGAGTCTGAGTGGGTTCGATTGCAAATGCAAGGGTTTTCAGGAGCGCCGGTACGTCCGACGGCGCGCTCGCGGTGCCGAGGACGTAGAAGTCGGGCCGCCACAGGACGGCACCGCGGCCGGTCTCGTCGAACCAGCGGCCGTAGACACCGTCGATGTCGGTGATCCCCTGGGTGGTGAGGCGGCGGTCGGTGAGGTGGTGGACGGCCACGCCGAGGCGCGCGGCCACTTCCGTGGTCGAGGCGTCGAGCGAGGCGCCTTCGCGCCCGTCGACGAGGAGCGTGAATCCGCGGCCGAGTACGGCGTCGAAGAGCCCTTCGGTGCCGTGCACCTCGATGCGGCCCTGCGGCATCAGGTGGCCCGCCTGCGGGGAGTCGTCGTGCAGTCCGGGGCCGAGGCCCGGGAAGCGCATCTTGTCGGGGCGGCCGTTCGCCGCGCGCTGGGCCAGCAGACGGGCGTCGCGCTCGGCGGCGGCCACCGGATCGCGCATGGTCTGCACACGGCCCAGTTCGATGCCCTTGGCGATGATCGCCCGCACGTGCGGCTCGCGTTCGCTCTGGTAGGTGTCGAGGAGCGCGTCGTCGGCGCCGCGCAGGACGGCGTCGAGTTTGAACGCGAGGTTCTGGGCGTCCCGTACACCCGAGCACATGCCCTGCCCGAGGAAGGGCGGCATCTGGTGGGCCGCGTCCCCGGCGAGCAGGACCCGTCCGCTGCGCCAGTGCTCCGCGACGAGTGAGCGGAACGTGTACGTGGCGACGCGGATCAGCTCGGCCTGGTCGCGGCCGATGTAGGCGCCGACGCGTGCCCACACCCGGTCGGGCTCCCGCTCGACGGGGAAGTCGTCCGCCGAGTCGAGCATGAAGCTGAACCGGTGGTGACGGGGGCCCAGCGAGATGACCGACACCGGCTGCTCGGGGTCGCAGACCTGGCGGGCCTTGGGAATGTCAGCGGCACCGGTCAGGCGGAAGTCGCAGACCATCCACGGTTCGGAGAACCCGTAGTCCTCCTGGCCGATGCCGAGCCAGGTGCGGGTGAAGCTGTTGCCGCCGTCGCAGGCGACGACGTACCGGGCCGAGACGACCGTGTCGCTTCCCTCGACCTGGATGTCCACGCCGTGGTGCATGCTGTGGACGCCGGTGACCGGGGAGTTCATCCGGATCTCGACGTTCTCGAGGCCGCGGACGACTCCGTCGAGGGCGTCCTCCAGGTAGGGCTGGTACATCATGTACCACTCCGCCCAGCCCTGGCCGCCGACGGCGGCGAAGTCGTGCTCGATGAGGAGTTCGCCCGCGCCGTTGCGCCACTCGTAGTTCCGCTGGACGTGCAGCGTGGGCAGCAGGGCCTGGGAGATGCCGATGCGGTCGAAGGTCCGCATCGTCTCGTCGTCGAAGATGGCGGCACGCGGAAGGTTGTAGAGGGTGGGATAGCGCTCCAGGACGACCACGTCGTGGCCTGCCTGACCGAGCAGCGCCGCGGTGGCCATGCCCACGGGCCCGTACCCGATGACGGCGACGTCGTACACGTGCGTGCCCTTCCGCTCAGGCACCCGCGAGCGCGGGCACGGTCGTGAGGCCGAGGAGCTTCTCGGCGTTCTGGTGGCCGATCTTGAGCCGGTCGGCGTCGCTGATCGGCGCGTCCCGGAGGAAACTCGTGGCCGTCCCGATGTCCTCGAACGGGTAGTCGGTGCCGAAGAGGATGTGGTCGGCGCCCATCGACAGCAGGGCGGTGAGCAGCGGGGCGGAGGAGCAGACGCCGCTGGTCGTGATGTAGAGGTTGTGCCGGATGTACTCCGAGGGCCGGCCGCGCTTCAGCTCGATGCCGTGGTGCGCGTGGAAGTTCCAGCGGGAGTCCATGCGCCACAGCACGAAGGGCAGTCCCTCTCCCATGTGACCGAGCAGCAGCTTGGCGTTCGGGAAGTCGTCGAAGACGCCGCCGAAGATCAGGCGCAGGGCGTGGGTCGCCGTGTCGATGCCCCAGCTCCACATCGGTCCGACGAGTTCGGGGTGTCCGGAGAGCACGTGGGCGGTGTCGACGCCGTTGGCCGGGTGCAGATAGAGCGGTACGTCGAGATGTTCGGCGCGCTCCCAGACGACGCGCAGCTCGGGGTCGTCGAGGTACCTGCCGCGGGTGTGGGCGTTGACGAGGCCGCCGCGCAGGCCGAGCTGGGTGACCGCGCGCTCCAGTTCGTCGGCGGCGGCCTTCGGGTCCTGCAGGGGCAGCGCGGCGAAGCCGGAGAAGCGGTCGGGGTGCTCGGCGATGACTCCGGTGAGGAAGTCGTTGACGGTGACCGCCTGGCGTACGGCGGCTGCGGGGTCCTTCTCCGCCTGGATGCCGGGCGAGTTGAGGGAGAGGACCTGCATGTCGAGGCCGGCGGCGTCCATGGCGTCGAGGCGCTCCTCGGTGAGGTCGAGGAGCCGGCGGGAGGCCTCGGCCCAGGCGCCGGGCTGGGCGATGGACGCGGTGGAGGTGCCGTGGCCCACGAGGTCCGGGGTCACGAAGTGTTCTTCGAGGCCGATCAGCTTCATTGCGGAGTTCTCCTCGGGTGATCTCGTACGCGTCTGCGGTCGAGGTCGCGGGTGCGGGGCTGGTACGGGTGCGGCGGCGCCCGGCTCGGTGTGAGTGGCCGGGGCGGTTGGGATGCGCGGGTGTGTGCGCCGAAGAGCGAGCGGCTCCGGGCGGCTGCGAAACGGGCCGCCGGTGGGGCGGGGCAGTCGGGGGAGGTGACTGCCACCGCTCTCGCAGTTCACCAGAACGTAACGCGTTCCGCAATAGTGAATGTAAGATCTGTTTGCGATCGGGGGTCGGCGCTCGGCGCGTCGATAGGCTGCATACCTTCGTCCACCTGCAGAGGAGTGCCGCGCTGTGACCACGACCGACCCCAAGGAGAGCAAGGAGAACGGGGAGCGTCAGGGCATCCAGTCCGTCGAGATGGCGATGCGGGTCCTGCTTGCCCTGGAGGACGGCGGTGGGGCGCTGAGCCTGTCGGCGATCGCGCAGGCGAGCGGGATGCAGCCCAGCAAGGTGCACCGCTATCTCGTCAGCCTCGGCCGCATCGGGCTGACCTCGCAGGATCCCGCGTCGGGGCTCTACGACTTCGGCGCCTCGATGCGCCGCCTGGGCGCCGAGGCGCTGCGGCGCACCAACGAGGTGGCCGTGGCGAGCGGGCACGCGATGCGGCTGCGCGACAGCACGGGCCACTCTGTGAACCTGGCCGTCTGGGGCGACCGCGGCCCGCTCGTGGTGAGCTGGGCGTACGGGACCCGCCCGCTGCCGCTGACCGTGCGGGTCGGCGCCACCCTCCCCCTGCTCACGTCGTCCGTCGGCCAGGTCTTCCTGGCCTACCTGCCCGAGAGCCTCACGGACGAGGTGCTGCGTGAGGAGCTGCGCGGCAAGGAGGCCGACTGGACGGGCGAGCGCCTCGCGGCCACGCGCTCCCAGGTCCGCGAGGACGGACATGTCGTGACGCACAGCGGTGTCATCCCGGGCATCATCTCCGTCGCGGCACCCGTGTTCGCGGCGAACGACCCGCTGCCGCTCGCCATTTCCGTCGTCCTGCCGGAGAGCGCCGGCACGCCGGAGCACCTCGCCGAGGTGACCGCCGAACTGCTCGCCACGGTGGCCGCGGCCTCGGAGGAGCTGGGGTATCTGCCGTAGGGCGGTGGCTGCCGGGCGCGACGCCCGTCGGGCCTGTACGGACGTGTTGCATCCGGTCGGCCGGTCCGCCGACGGGCGGTCTCCTGCGGGCCGTGGCGCGCCCGAGGTGGTTCTCGGCCGAAGCCGTCGCGCTGGGAGCTGTTGGGCGGACCGCGGGGCGCAGACGCCCCGGACCCCCGATCGTCACAGCCATGGCGGCAGGACCACCGACGTGGGCCCACCCCCACGCCCGGTGACCCAGGCCAGCAGCTCCGCCGCAGGTGCCTCGGCCGCCTCCGGATCCCCCGACGGACCGAGGGTCCAGGTACGGTCCCGGTCGGTCGGCGCGAGGCGGACCGACGGGCAGTGCGGGCGGGCGGAGAGGGCGCCGGTAACGTCGTCGAGCAGGGTGTCGACGACGTCGACGGGCAGGTCGGCGAAGGTCGCCCCGGCATCGAGGTCCAGGGCGTGCAGCCACACCTCGCGCACCCGCATCCAGGGGATCTCGGCGGCGGGGATCGTACGGCCCAGGGCGCTGCGGACCTCCGCCTGCCAGGAGCTGGCGTCGAGGGCCGCGAGGGCGTCGTCCAGTTCGGCGGCCGTGGTTTTCAGCTGCCGCCGCAGTTCAGCGGGCGGCAGATCGGCGGAGGCCTCGATCTCGGCGGCACGCTGCTCCCGGTCGGCGTACATCGGGGTCGGAACGCCGGTACGGGCCCAGGCGGCGAGCCGCCCGAGGGCCTCGGCGTTGCGCGCGAGGTGGCCGATGACATGCGCCCTGGTCCAGCCGGGCAGGGTGCTCGGGGCGCGCAGGTCGTCGTCGGTGAGCCGGTCGGCCACGGCGAGCAGAAGGGCGGTGCCGTCGCGCATCCAGGACAGGGTGGCGGTGAGGTCGTGTCGGTCGCGGCTCGTCATGGGGTGCTCCTGGGGCCTGCGGCGGCGGGGTGGCGGCGTCGGTCACCGGCTGCGGTGGGTTTCCGGGGCGTGCGGCGCCCAGGTGGTGGCGGGCCGCCGGGCCCGGTGCGCTCCCAGGTCCCGGGACCACCGGGACCGCTGCCGTCCCGGCACCCACCGCGACGCGAGAGCAACGGCACGCCGACTGCCCCCGCGCGACCACCGCACCCACGACGGCAAGGCAGCGACGGCGGACCGCCGGAACCTCCGCCGTACAACGACCCGCCTCGACGAAGGATGAACACCGAGCCGGCTGCCCCCGCGCGACCACCGGACCCACGACGGCGAGGGAGCGGCGGCGGACCGGCGGAACCACGGCCGTCCCAGGGCCCACCGCAACGCGAGAGCACCGGCACGCCAGCCACCCCCGCGCAACCACCGCACCCACGACCCCGGTGTCCGCCGCTCACTGCCCGCTCCCCTCTTCCGTTTCCGTGGGGGCCAGCCGGGCCGCGATGTCCGCGCGGAGTGCCTTCTTGTCGATCTTGCCGACCTTGGTGGCGGCCAACTCCGCGACGCACACTAGGTGTTCGGGGAGTTTGAAGCGGGCCACCCCCGCCGCCTCCATGGCTCCACGGATGCCGTCGAGGGTCGGGGCGTCGTGCCCCGGTTTCGTGACGACGTAGAGGCAGACGCGTTCGCCGAGTTCGGGATCGGGCATGGCCACGGCCGCCGCCTGGCTCACCTCGGCCAGTTCGTAGACGAGGTTCTCGACCTCCTCGGCGGAGATCTTCTCGCCGCCGCGGTTGATCATGTCCTTGTCGCGGCCCTCGACGACGAGGTTGCCCTCCGGCGTACGTCTGCAGATGTCGCCGCTGCGGTACCAGCCGTCGTCGGTGAACGCCCGCGCGTTGTGCTCGGGGGCCCGGTAGTAGCCGCGCGGGGTGTAGGGGCCGCGGGTCAGAAGGGAGCCGGGCTCGCCCTCGGGGACGTCCTCGTCGAACGGGTCGACCAGGCGTACCTCGTCGTCCGGGCACATCGGGCGGCCCTGGGTGGTGCAGATGACGTCCTCGGGGTCGTCGAGGCGGGTGTAGTTCAGCAGGCCCTCGGCCATGCCGAACACCTGCTGGAGCGTGGCGCCCAGCACCGGACGGACCCGGCGGGCCAGCTCGTCGGCCAGCCGCGCGCCGCCGGCCTGGAGCACGCGCAGGCTCGCCAGTTGGTGCGCGCCATGCCGCTCGGCGTGTTCCAGCCAGCGTCCGGCGACGGCGGGGACGACAGCGGTGTGGGTCACCCCCTCGGCCTCGATTGCGGCGAACGCCCTGGCCGGTTCCGGGCTGGGCAGCATGACGACCTTGCCGCCGGCCAGCAGGGTGCCCAGGATGCCGGGGCAGGCCAGCGGGAAGTTGTGTCCGGCGGGCAGGCTCACCAGGTAGACGGTGTCCTGGTCGACGCCGCTGACCTCGGAGCTGGCGCGGGCGTTGTACGCGTAGTCGTCGTGGGTGCGGGCGATCAGCTTGGGCAGGCCGGTGGTGCCGCCGGACAGCAGGAACACGGCGACGTCACGGCTGCCGGGCGGCGCGGCGTCCAGGCGGGCCCGGTCGGCCGCCGGGTCCTCGCCCGGCGCGCACAGGGCACGCATGTCCAGGCTGCCGGAGGCGACCTCCTCCCCCGCCACCAGGACGTGCCAGGGGCCGGGTGCCTCCTTGCCCAGTTCATGGGCGAGCGCCTGGTGGTCGAAGTCGCGCAGCCGGTCGGGTACGGCGATCGCGACGGCCTCGGAGTGCGCGGCCAGATAGGCGAGTTCCATCCGGCGGTGCGCGGGCAGCGCCATCACCGGCACGATGCCGGCGCGCAGACAGGCCCAGGTCAGGGCGGTGAACTCCCAGCCGTTGGACAGCTGGACCACGATCCGGTCCCCGGCGGCGAGCCCGAGGTCGAGCAGCCGGCCGGCCAGCGCGTCGGCGCGGTCGGCCAGTTCGGCGTAGGTCAGGCGCAGTTCACCGTCGACCAGGGCGGTCGTGTCGGGGTGACGGTCCGCCGCCTCGCGCACCAGGTCGCCCAGGGGGCGGCCGGCCCAGTATCCGGCGGCGACAAAGCGGGCGGCATCGGCCTCGGGCCAGGGAACCGTGCCCTCGGTGATGGGTGCGGCCATCGGACACCTACCTCATTCGGCTCTGTTGGGGGCGGCGACGCACACAGCATCCAGGGCGACGAGGCCCCGGTCGGTGAGCCGCAGCGGGTTGATTTCGATCTCGTCGAGTTGGGGGTGGGCGGCGAGCAGATCGCCGAGGGCCGCCACGATCTCTCCGAGTGCGTCGCGGTCGAGGACGGGACCGCCGCGCCAGCCGTCGAGGAGGGCGTGTCCGGCCAGTTCGGCGGGCATGTCGGCGGCCTCGGCGGGTGCGAGCGGCGCGAGCCGGAGGGCCACGTCGGCCAGCGCCTCGGCGGTCGTGCCGCCGAGCCCGACCAGGACGACAGGGCCGAACACCGGGTCCCGGCGGGCCCCTACGACCAAGTCTGCTCCCGAAGGAGCCATCGACTCCACCAAGAAGCGCTGCGCACCCGTGCCCGCCTCGATCGCGTCGAGAGCGGCGTCGAGTTCCGCCGGGGTACGCACCCCGAGCCGGACCCCGCCGACCTCCGTCTTGTGCAGCACGGTCGCGTCTCCCGGCGGACGGCGGGGTCGATGACCCCACCGCACGGCACCGGTGAGACCGGCACGGCAGGACGATGAACGAACGACCAGCCGCCTCACGAC
>NZ_JBSFDA010000240.1:0-12178 GCF_053593675.1 Streptomyces sp. NPDC002156
GACCGGTTCCTGGAGATCTGCGACAAGTGGGATGTCATCGCCACGGTGATCGGTGAGGTCACCGACGGCGACCGGCTCGAAATCATCTAGGTGTGGGTTAGCAGTCGGCGACCCAGGCGTGGGAGGCGATGTTGTCGTTGAGGGACGTGCCGCCTCCGGTTCCGTTGTTCGGGAAGTAGTAGTGGACGATGTTCTCCAGGTACTGGCCCTTCTGGAGGCAGAACTGGGCGCCGGTCTGGTTGGGGCCGTAGTAGAGCCAGACGTCGTGCGTGTAGCCGTTGTTGAGCAGGCTGCTGGCCACGTTGCGCATGGGGGCCCCGGGGGAGCAGGTGGTCCAGTTGTTGTCGTTGCCGGCCCAGGAGCAGACCCGGCCGCCCTTGTTCTCGTGCTGCCAGGCGTAGAGGTTGCCGTCCGCCGCGATCGCCGCAGGGGCGGCGGCGACCGGCGAGGGCAGGTCCCGGTCGATGCCTGACGCCGGTGCGGCGCCCACTACCGCGAACAGGGCGGTGAGCCCCACCGCAGCGAGAGCGGTGGTGATTTTGGTCCTGGTCACAGGCCACTCCTTGATTCTGGTCGTGTTGGTGGTTGAACAGGGGACTTGAGGCTGGATGGGCTGTTGCTCATCCGAGGGGCGGGCGTGCCCACCCCCAGGTGCGGTGGTGCCCTGCCGACCGATCCGGTGGCCGGCAGGGCGCCCCCGTGGAGCGGTCCCCCGTGCCGCTCGCAGTACCGAGTTCAGCGGCTGGAGGATTGTTCGACAGCCCGGTTCTGGCGGCCGAACAATGACCGGACGCGTGATGCTTCTGGGGTCGTAGAGGTACGGGGGATGGCTGCCCTGCGTGGTGCGGGAGCGGCCGGAGGAGGTGAGGGCATGGCGGGGCGTCGTGAGCTGCCGGTGGACCCGGCGGCGGGTCCGGTGCAGCGGTTCGCGTTCGAGTTACGCAAGCTGCGCACGGATGCGGGCGGGATCACCTACCGGTCGCTGGCCGAGGAAGCGGGCTTCGGGGTGACCACGCTGTCGCAGGCGGCATCAGGTGATCAGTTGCCGACGCTGCCGGTGGTGCTGGCGTATGTGCGGGCGTGCGGCGGCGATGCGGCGCAGTGGGAGGCCCGGTGGAAGCAGGCCGTGGAGGAAGCTGCCGGTGCCGGCCCGGAAGAGGGTGATGAGGGAGAAGATCCGCCGTACCGGGGTCTTGCGCGGTTCGAGACCGGGGACAGCAGCCGGTTCTTCGGCCGGGAGCAACTCACGGCCGACCTGGTCGATCTGCTGCGCCGCCGGCGGTTCGCCGCGGTCTTCGGCCCGTCCGGCAGCGGCAAGTCCTCCCTGCTGCGGGCCGGCTTGGTCCCCGTCCTCCAGCACACCCCAGAGCCGGGCTTGCGGCCCGCCGCGATCCGGATCCTCACCCCCGGTGAGCGTCCTGCCCGCACCCACGCCCACCTCCTCACCCCTGACAGCCAAGTCAGCGCGGGAGCGGACACGTTCGTGATCGTCGATCAGTTCGAGGAGGTCTTCACCCTCTGCCACGATGCTAACGAGCGCGCCCGCTTCATCGATCTGCTGCTGACTGCCCAAAAGCCGGAGAGCCGCCTGCGGGTGCTGCTTGCCGTGCGCGGTGACCTCTACGGCCGCTGCGCCGAGCACCGTCACCTGTCCGACGCGCTGCGCGATGCCAACCTGCTGGCCGGTGCGATGAGCCCGGCGGAACTGCGCGACGCCGTCGTCAAACCGGCGATGGCCGCGGGACTGACCGTGGAACGGGCCCTGACCGACCGGCTCGTCAAAGAGGTCACCGACGCGCCAGGCGGGCTGCCGCTGCTGTCGCACGTGCTGCTGGAAACCTGGCGCCGCCGCCGAGGCAAGACATTGACCCTGGCGGGCTATGAGGCGGCCGGCGCCCTGGACGGTGCGATCGCCAAGACCGCAGAAGAGGTCTACGGCCGGTTCGCTGACGACCAGACAGCTACCGCCCGACGGGTGCTGCTGCGCCTGATCGCCCCCGGCGACGGCACCCCCGACACCCGCCGCCCAGCCGAGCGCGCAGAACTGGAGACCCTCGGCCGGCGGGAGACCGTCCCGGTGCTGGAGGCACTCGCCCGGGCACGGCTGCTCACCCTCGACGACGGCACCGTCGAGATTGCCCACGAGGCCCTCATCGGGGCCTGGCCGCGGCTGCGCGGCTGGATCGAGGAAGACCGCGACGTCCTGCGCACGCAGCGGAAACTGACCGAAGCGGCACAGGCCTGGCAGGAACTGGGCCAGGAGGCAGGATCCCTGTACCGGGGAAGCCGACTCACCACCGCCCAGGAGCACTTCAGCGACCCCGGACGCATCGAAGACCTCACCAGTCTGGAGCACGCCTTCCTCGACGCCAGCCTCTCCGCACGTGAGCGGGACGACCAAGCGGCAGCCCGCACCACCCGGCGCCTGCGCGCACTCACGGTCACTCTCTCCGTCCTTCTTGTCCTCGCGGTCACCGCGAGCTTGATCGCCTGGAACCAGAGCCGGGTCAGCAACCAGCAGCGGCAGGCTGCCGAAGCCGCCCGGCAGATCGCCCTGTCCCGGCAGCTCGCCACCCAGTCCGCCGCCCTCATCAGCACAAACCCCGACCTTGCCGCGCTACTGGCCGTCCAGGCGTACCGGGCCAGTCCGACGTCCCAGGCGGTGGAAAGCCTGTACACCGTTGCCGCGGTGCCTCTGAAGCACCAACTCCCCGGGCACTCCGGCGGCGTGGCCGTGGAGGCGTTCAGTCCGGACGGCCGCATCCTGGCCACCGGCGATGCCGACGGCACGGTGCAACTGTGGGACACACACTCGGGCCGCCGCCTCCGCAGCCTGGCCGGACGCACCCCCTCGATCCGCGCAGTGGCCTTCAGCCCGGACGGCCAAACCCTCGCCACCGCCAGCCCGCACGGCACACAGCTGTGGGATGTGGACACCGGCCGCCCGAGCGGGCATCACCTGGAAGAGTCCAAAACGGCGAGCACCAACACCTTGAGGGTCCACCCCATGATGTTCAGTCCGGACGGCCGCACCCTCGTCACTCCTGGCGAGGAAGGTTCGCTGTGGCTGTGGGACACCAGCACCGGCCGCCTGATCAGGCGGCCTCTGCAATACCCCGAGATGGCGGGCGCCCGACAGCCTGTGGACTTGCTCTCCATGGCGTTCAGTCCGGATGGCCGCACCCTGGCCACCGCCGACGGCGACGGCTCGATAAGGCTGTGGGAGACCAGCACCGGCCGTCTCCTCCAGAGTCTGGCCGGACACACCCAGGACACCCACCACTTCTTCTCGATGGTGTTCAGTCCGGACGGCCGCACCTTAGCGGCTGGCGGCATCACCCCGGACGCCACGGTGCGGTTGTGGGACATCAGCACCGGCCGTCTCCTCCAGAGTCTGGCCGGACATACCCACGTGGTCAGCTCGATGGCCTTCACACCGGACGGCCGCATCCTCGCCACCAGCGACGACGATACGGTGCGGCTGTGGGACACCAGCACCGGCCGCCTCCGCCACATCCTTGCCGGGCACCCCTCTTCGGGCGCCTTGGTGGCGTTCAGCCCGGACGGCCGCACCCTCGCCACCGCCAGCAGCTATAAGAACGGCATCGTGCGGCTGTGGGACACGGCCGCCGACCAGCCTGAGAGCCTCCGCTTCGAACGCCTCAAGGACGCGGACTTGACGGCGTTCAGTCCGGACGGCCGGATCCTCGCCACCAGCAGTTCCGACCACGGGGTGGAACTGTGGAACACCGCCACCGGAAGCCGCCGCACACACCTGTCCGCCGGCTGGCCAGACAGGCTGGCGTTCAGTCCGGACGGCCGAACCCTGGTCACCAGCGGTCGCGACCACGGGGTGGAACTGTGGAACACCGCCACCGGAAGCCGTCGCACACGCCTGTCTCCCAAACCAACCTACGGACCGGGGTCGGTGGTGTTCAGCGCGGACAGCCGCACCATCGCCACCAGCGACGACGGCACGGTGTGGCTGTGGGACACGACCACCGGCCGCCGCCACATCCCAGCCGGATCCAACGGCCATCCGGTCAGGCTGGCGTTCGCTCCGGACGGACGGACTTTCGCCATCAGCAGTTCCGACCACGGGGTGGAACTGTGGAACACCGCCACCGGAAAGCGTCGCACACGCCTGTCTCCCAAACCAACCTACGGACCGGGGTTCGTGGTGTTCAGCCCGGACGGCCGCACCCTCGCCACCATCGCCACCAACGCCACCGGCAGACCCGGAGGCAGGGACGACGAGTCCACGGTGTGGCTGTGGGACACGACCACCGGCCGCTTTCGCCACATTCCGGCCGGACAACCCTCACCGGTCGACTCGATCGTGTTCAGTCCGGACGGCCGGACCCTAGTCACCCAAGCCGATGATCGCACCGTGCGGCTGTGGGACGTGGCCTCCGGCCAAAGCCGCGGGCACCTGGCCGGAAACACCGGCCAGGTGGACACACTGGCGTTCAGTCCGGACGGCCGCATCCTGGCCACCACCAGCATCGACGACCACACAGTCCGACTGTGGGACACGGTCACCAGCGGCCTCATGAACACACTCTCCGGACACACCGGCATGGTGCTCTCACTGACGTTCAGCCCGGACAGCCGTAACCTGACCACCGTCAGCACAGACCAGACCGTACGCCGGTGGAATACGGCGCTACCAGATCCCACAGAGGCGATCAGCAAGATCTGCCGCGCGGCCGGCCGCGACCTCACCTCACAGGAACGCGCAGCGTACCTGTCGGACCAGCCACCCCACCCCACATGCCCAGACTGAGCCGGTGCCAGCGACCCACCGCCGTACACCGGCGGTGTTCTCGGGGCTCGTCACGGAGGTGTGCTGTGCCCCGAACCGCGTGGTCAGGTGCGATCACTTTTGGGCGGGACCCCAGCACACCTAGGCGGCGCGTGGTCGACGAAGCTCACACTATGGCCCTCGCATTCGCGGCCATTTTTGCCCGGTTCAGCTCTCGACGGTGGTGTCCGAGCCGAAGGGCAACCCCTTAGATAGTTCTTCTCGAAGGCCCAGCAAAGCCAGCACACTGGCCGCTTCACGCCGCACATGTTCCGCTTCGGTATTGTCCGCAGCAAAGCGGCGGACCAGGCCCACACCCCGACGGTCGCCCAGTTTGGCGAGGGCGGAGGCTGCCCGGAGGCAAAGGCTGAACGGCACGTCGTCCTCCAGGGAGCGGTCGGTGGCAAAGCGATGTAGTTGGTCAACTCCACGGGGATCACCGGTCTTGGCCAGGGCCTGGGCAAGACCGATGCGATCCCAGGCGTAGAGGGTGTCGTCCCCGGCGAGGTCGTGCAGGAGGTCGTGACTGCGAGGATCGCCGAGTTCGGCGAGCATCTCGGCCGCTCGAGTCCGCTCGGGGCTTGCATGGCCTTGGCCGCCCCAGATAGCCCAGGTCTTCCGTACCGCGGTCTGGTACAGCAGGTCTGCTCCGCGATGGTCACCGAGCCAGCTAAGCGCCTCGCAAGCTTGTCTGCGGTAGGCCAGATCCTGCTGGGACTTGATCTTCGTCTCGTCCGTGGCAAAGTTGATGAGGACCGTGATGGCTGCGTTCACGATGTCTTCTGGGACGAGGGTGCCGCTCTTGACCTGCTCGGCGATGAAAACGCAACCCAGCAGTCCAGCGTCAGGCGAGGCCAGACGGGCGAGGTAGCGGCGGGCACCCCCGTCGGCGTCAGGGACGGACAGTGCCGTGTCGAGGAGGAACCCGAGGTAGGACCCGTTGCTGTCGGGGGGAAACCAGTACCTCTGCCCCCAAAGGCGCCTGCTGACCCCTGGAGTGTTGTAACGGGGTGAGTATCTAATCGGATTGTGGAAGGCACGCTTAAGGACCTGGTGGCGTCGCCTGCTTGAACGAGAAGCGTGGCTCCTGGCGGCGAGGTGTTCTAGGAAGGTCTGGTGCAGGAACACCAGGTCGTCCGACTGGGCCATGAGCAGCCCGCTGCGGCGCAAGGTGGTATCGAGGAAGGACTGCCATACAGGTTGGGTGACACCGTCGGGGCGTCGTGCAACCGGTTGTTCACGGACGAAGCCCACCGCGTGGGTGTCGGGATCGGCCCATCGGGCCGCTGCCAATTCCTCCATTAACTGCGGCAACGCGTCCAAGACCCGGTGGGCCACACTCACGGCAGAGGGGCCATGGGTGCTGAAGCGATGGTCGGTCTGCTCGCGTAGCCCGCTCGCGTCTCGCTGCTCGTGTTGGACGTCGACGAACTGCTGGTAGAGGTCCGACCTGCCATACGGGAGTGGCTGATCCGGGTGCGTAGCGAACAGTTGGCAGAGCATGGCGGCCAACAGGGGGTTGCGGGCGGCGTCGAGGATCTTCGTACGGCGGATTACGCCCAGGAATGCCTCTGCGGAGGCAGCGGGCTGCTCCAGCTTCAGTGCCCGGAACCAGCCGTGTGCGACATCTCGAAGGTCAGCCGGGGTGAAAGGGAGCAGCCGATACACCGTGACGTCTGAGCCTACCGGCCTGAGTTCGTGCGGAGTTGCTGGGCGGGTCGCCACGACGATGCGGTAGCGGTCCCGGTCGTGGGCCTCCAGCAGCGTGAGAACCGCGTCGCGACTACGTGGATCCACAACTTCATCCAGGCCGTCGACCAGGACCAGCCAGTGGGCCTGGTAGCGGGGCGGAGCACGGAAGAAGTCCGCGGGAAGCCGCCGGCTGAGCCAGGGTGAAAGCTCGCGGTTGACAGCCTCTGCGAGTGCATCGGCCAAAGGGACTGTTGCCTGGGTAGGCGCTAGGAGCGCTGACGCCCGTACGAGGACCGGCACTAGTTCTGTCCGTTCGGTGGCCCCTCGCGCCGCCAGTTCCTCCGTCCACTGCCGGAGCAGACTCGACTTGCCGCCCCCGGGACCGGCCAAGATGGCGGTGATTCCGGGACGGGAAAGGAGGTCATCCGTGGCCAGGGCATCCACAGCCCCCAGGGGGCCCCGCATTCTTGGCCTGACGTAGACAGAGGCGAGTGCAGGCAATTCGCCTCTCAACTCGTCCGCGCCCAGGTAGGGCTGCCTGCGCACAGACTGGCCTACGGCATTCAGATACGGGGCGAGGAACTGCTCATGTTCGGGTGCCGGAGCCGGTTCGAGCACCAGATCGACACCATGGCTGGTGAGCGTATCGCGGAATCCAGCCAGGCTCGCGAGGCGGGCCACTGGTACCACCCCGAGCACGCGCGCGTCGACGGCCACGGATCGGTCGGTGGCCAGCACGCCGACCAGGAGGGGCCCACAGAACACCGCCATGCCCGAAGCGCCTGCCCAGCCCGACATACTGCCTCGCGGCTTTGGCACTACGACCCCTGTGACCTGAAGGGACAGCAGACTCGCCTTGAAGGCGTGCAGCGGATCGACCTCGCCCAGCACCCTAAAGGTGTCCCGTACCCCGTCAGGCCGCGTTTCGGACAGTGGGAAGCCGAGCCCTTCACAGGGCAGCCGATCGGATGACGTCACCACCCCGAAGCGAGCAACCCTAGTCGGCGGCGTCGACAGCCAGTCGCTGTCCGCAACCAGCAGAAGGGCCGCATCATGTTCAGGGTGCGCATCGAGGTCAACCGGTCCGCTCGGCCAGTGCACCGTAGCCACCAGCCATCGGCCCTCCTGCCACTTGGACGGCGCACGCCACCCCAAGGGCCTGAACTCGACGGGTGCCCCCGGCGGGTTGCCCTGGACGACGTGGTAAGCGGTCAACACCAGCCGATTGCTGACCAGATACCCGGTGCCTACGGTGCGCGTGGCGGGCACCCACACCTCGACGACGAAGGCGGCGTCCATCGTGCGTCTCCGTTACCCAACCGTCGTCAGGAGGGACGTTGATCCGCTCGTCCGGAGATCCGTGCATCCGTGCCGTCGGACTTGATGGGCTGCAACGTAAGTTTGATCCGCTGGACCGAGTCAGCACCGGCCGTAGCCCGCGCCTCCGCGGACCACGGCACGACGAAGACTTTCGCCCGTGCTTCGCCTTCCTTGTGTACGGCGAGGGAGAACTCCAGTTCCACGGGCCCGGTTCGAAAGCGAAGTGCCTTGTCCGCACCCTCGTCCAGCGCCTGCTGGAGCTGGGCACGAATCACGCTCACCGTTTCCCCCAGTTCCGCCCAATCCCTTGCCATACGACACACCCCCCGTAGATTCCATCCGCGTCAACAATAATGCGGCGGCGCCCAGCACCTCCACCGAACTGCGAAGGGTCTCAGCGCCGTACCCAAAAATCTTGTGGTAACGGGACTTGACGCCGTCTGAGGCGGGAGGCGTTGACGCATGCCTCGCCGGGCGTTTGATCGATGTATCAGCATCGCGCACCCGCCCGGGACAGACGCCGGGCCGAAGATCAGCGTCAAGAGCCAGCCTTCCTCGCCAGCCACACCGTTTGTGCGGGGCACCGCTGGGGCCGCCAGCCAGGCTGCGCGCCCGGCGGGGCACAGGGCGAGCGGCTTTTCGAGGCAGCGCCTCCTCTGCCGCGAATCATGCCGTGGCTAGGGCGTCCGCTGGCGGCTCCACCGCGGCGTCTCCAACTGGCTCCAGTTTGTGGATGATTAGGGAAGATCAGGCGTCTTGCGGTGGCTCCGCAAGGCGAGTTGAACTGGGACCGCCAGATGGCGTACTGAGACACCAAGGGAAGCCATAGGGTCAGTCCTGACGAAGGGAGTCAGTGGTGATCACTGCCAGCGCCGAGCCCTCGCTCGTCGACGTGCGAGAGGCTCTGAGGATCGGGGGCTTGCGGCAGGTCGACGACTGCCCGGGATTGCCTGTGGTGCCAGATGTTGAGACGTGGCTCTGTGACGCCGGTGTGATCGTGAAGATCACCATTGCTCCCGAGGAACGTCCGGGCGCGGACACGATCCCGGCACGTCTTCAGGATGTGCTCCGCGTATCCGGGCTCGCTTTGGCGGCAGAGACGCGTGGTGACAACGCTCATGCCGCTCTAGTGGCTGGCAAGGCTGTGCGCATCGTCCGGGCCCGCTGAACTTGGTCCACGGGTAGGAGACAGGGGCCCGCCGCTGGCTATTTCGCCCCGTTGGCCCTGTTCGCCTTGCTGCGGGCCAGGCGGTAGGACTCGGTGCCGGTCTCGATGAGCGTGGCGTTGAAGGTGAGCCGGTCCACGATCGCCGCGCAAAGCCGTGGATCGGTGAAGGTCCTGCTCCAGCCCGTGAACGCCTCGTTGGAGGCGATCGCGATACTGTTTTTCTCCTCCCGCTCCGTCAGAACCTGGAAGAGCATCTCGGCGCCGCGGCGGTCGAGTTCGAGATAGCCGAGTTCGTCGATTTCGAGAAGGTCGA
This sequence comes from Streptomyces sp. NPDC002156, assembly GCF_053593675.1. Taxonomy (NCBI): domain Bacteria; kingdom Bacillati; phylum Actinomycetota; class Actinomycetes; order Kitasatosporales; family Streptomycetaceae; genus Streptomyces; species Streptomyces sp. NPDC002156. The sequence continues at coordinate 9,298 of NZ_JBSFDA010000240.1, forward strand.
CGCGTCCATAGCGGGCGATGGTCTTGCCGAGCTGCTTGTCATCAGCGGCTTCGACGAGCTCGTTGACCAGGGCCGCGGCGGTGGTGTAGCGGACGCGGTAACCGGCCATGGCGGCCGCAGTGCCAAGGCCGATCAGCAGGTGGGACTTGCCGGTGCCGGAGTCCCCGATCAGACACATCGGGTAGCCCTTGGTGATCCAGTCGCAGGTGGCGAGGTTGTGGATGACCGCCGGGTCGACGTTGGGGTTGGCGGCGTAGTCGAACTCGCGCAGGGACTTGTCGCGCGGGAAATGGGCGGCCCGGATGCGCCGTTCGGCGCGGCGGCGGTCGCGGTCCTCGCACTCGGCGAGCAGGAGTTCGGCGAGGAAGCCGGCGTAGGAGAGCCCTTCGCGCTCGGCGCGGGCGATGGTGTCGGTGGCCTGGGCCCGCATGGTGGGCAGCCGGAGCATGCGGCAGGCGGTGTCGATCACGGCGTCGGAGGCCTGTGCGGTGAGCGCGTGGTGGGCGGTGGTCATGGCGACTCCTTGCGGTGAAGGTGCAGCAGCTCGTCCCACTGCTCCAGGCGGGGCAGGGGCCGGACATCAGCGGGCAGCGGTTTGGCCAGACGGCGGGAGGTGAGGTGGCTGACCTGCGGCAACTCCGGGTCCATGGGCTCGGGTTGTTCCCGAACCGCTGGTGACGCCGTAACGGTGGGTGCCCGGCCGGCGCTCTGCGCCGCCTTGCGTGCCTCCAGCGCGACGATGTCCTCACTGCAGCTGCCCAGATTCACAGCGGCTCGCAGCCCGGCGATCACGTCGGCGTGCTGCTGGTGGCGGTGCAGGAGCAGCACCCTGACCAGGGCGGTGGTGCCGTCGTCCTCACCGAGCTGCCGCTTGGCCATGGCCCAGAACGCCTCGTGCTCGGCGGTGAAGGTGCCCTCGGCGCGGGCCTGGTGCAGGGCCTCGGAGCGGTCCAGGGCCCCGGGCTTGCGCAGCAGCACCTCCAGGTAGTGGTCCAGGACCAGGTGCTCCAGGCCGCGGCCGGCGAGCCGGGCATGCCGGGCGATCTCGCGGCGGCCTTCGAACACGACGAGCGTGTCGCCGGTCAGGTGGACGGTGACCTTGCGGTCGATGAACCGGGCCGGGACGGAGTACGAGCACATCTTCACCGTGATCCGGCTGTAGCGGTCCACTCGCGGATAGAAGGTCATCGCCGTCTCGAACGGATCGGCCGGCAGGGGCAGCAGGTGCGGTGCCTCCTGGGCGAAGTCCTGGCCGATCGTGCGGATCCGGGATCCGATGCGGCGGCCCGCCTCGCGTTCCTCGAACCGGCCAAGCCGGAGGTTGAGTTCCTCCAGCGTCTTCACTCTCGGGACGGGGGTGAGGTAGTTGCGGCGGAAGTAGCCGACCTGCCCCTCCACTCCGCCCTTCTCATGTGCCCCGCGAAGTCCCGGCTCGCAGTAGAACGCGGTGAACCCGTAGAACTCGCGCAGCGCGGTCCACTTCGGGTTCTCCTCGCGCAGCCGACTGCGGAAGACGACCTTGCGGACCGCCGGGGTGAGGTTGTCGTAGCGCACCTGACCGGCCGGGACACCGCCCAGCACGGTCAGGGCGTGCACGTGGCCTTCGAAGAACGCCTGCTGCCCGCAGGACCGGGAGATCCCGGTGCACCGACCGCCCCGAGTAGGCCAGACGGAACGCGAACAGGAAGCACTTCACCCGCTCTCCGGCGAGATCGACCCAGACCTCTCCGAAATCGACCTCGGCATCGGCGCCAGGCACGTTGTGCCGGGTCAAGTAGCCCTCGGCCGGGACACCTTCCTGCGCCGCAATCGCCCGGCGGCGGGCCGTGACGAAGTCCCGCACCGTGGTGTACGGAAGCGTGACCCCGAACTCCTCCTCAAGCCGCGTGCCGATCCGCTTGGCGGTGTGCCGCTGCTTGCGCGGCGCCTCCAGATCCGCCCGCAGCCACTCATCCACCGTCTTCTTGTACGGCTCCATCCGAGGAGAGATCCGCACCGGACGCTTACGAGGCTTCGCCACCGGCGAGGCCAGCGCCTCACGTACCAGACGCCGGTGCACCCCGTACTTCCGCGACAACGCCCGGATCGACAGCTTCAGCTGCCAGCTGTCCCGGCGAATCCGGTCGAACAACTCCTGCTTGGACAAGGACATCCACAGCACCCACCCTCGGCGGACCACATCCACCGTTCCACCGCAAGGCCCAGGGTGGGGCCACTTCGCCTCGCCACCACCCCTCAGTGCCCCCGAACGCCCCCGCCGATGGGGCCCATTGAGCTCGCCTCGGTGGAGCCGCTGACACCCGCCCTAGCCACGTCAGAGAGCTGACCTGGGTCGGCGCGGGTTCCTCACGGCGGCAGGGATCGCCGGGTTGACGTTGGTGGGCTGCTCCAACAGCACCCAGGACCAATCACGCGGGCCGACCGCCAACCCGTCCATGTCCACGAGGCCGCAGGGGTCGGCGGCAGCCGGAGGGTCCGGAGTGCTGGTCGCATACTTCAGCCGGACCGGGAGCACGCGGACGGTGGCCGAGTACGTCGCCGGCGAAGCCAACGCCGACTTGCTCCAGGTCGTGCCCCGGCACCCGTACCCGGAGGACTACGACGCCACCAACGACAGGGCGACCGAGGAGCAGGATTCCGACGCTCGCCCCCGGCTGAGTGGGCGTGTGGAGAACATGGCCGACTACACGACCGTCCTCCTCGGTTACCCGATCTGGTGGAGCACCATGCCGATGGCCATGTTCACGTTCCTTGAGGAGTACGACTTCAACGGCAAGACCGTCATCCCCTTCTGCACCCACGAAGGCAGCGGGCTCGCTGGTAGTGAGCGGGACATCGTAAAGCTGTGCCCTGGCGCGCAACTGCGTGACGGCCTGGCCGT
>NZ_JBSFDA010000241.1:0-11785 GCF_053593675.1 Streptomyces sp. NPDC002156
CGGGCCGGGGTCGACAACAAGCGGGCCTCGACGATTCTGCGGGCGGTTCGGGTCGCGGGGCGGCTGGATTCCGGGGCGCCGCCTCTCTCCGTACTACTTCGATGTACTACTTCGATGCGGGCGGACTCACCAGGGGCGTGGCCGCCTGGGCCTGCGGGGAGCCCGTGTTGGAGTACGCCGAGGGGGCCGCCATGCCCGCCGTCGGGTCCGCGGGCGGCTCCTCCTCCGCCACCGGCGGCGTACCGCCGACGATGCGGATGCCCGCCGCGTCCAGGGCCCGCTTGACGCGCCAGCGCAGCTCCCGCTCCACCGTCAGGGACTTGCCCGGCATCGTCTTCGCCGAGAGGTGGATGACCATCGAGTCCAGGAGCACGCTGTCCAGGCCCAGGATCTCGATCGGGCCCCACAGCATCTCGTTCCAGGGCTCTTCCTTGCTCATCTGCTCGCCGACCTCGGCGAGCGTCGCCTTCAGCCGGTCCAGGTCCTCGTCCGAGCGGACGGTGACGTCGACGCCGGCCGTGGCCCAGCCCTGGGAGAGGTTGCCGATGCGCTTGACCTCGCCGTTGCGGACGTACCAGATCTCGCCCTGGTCGCCGCGGAGCTTCGTCACGCGCAGCCCGACCTCGATCACCTCACCGGACGCCACCCCGGCGTCGATCGTGTCGCCGACGCCGTACTGGTCCTCGAGGATCATGAACACGCCGGAGAGGAAGTCCGTCACCAGGTTGCGGGCGCCGAAACCGATCGCCACACCCGCGACACCGGCGGAGGCGAGCAGCGGGGCGAGGTTGATCTCGAAGGTGCCGAGGACCATCAGGGCGGCCGTGCCCATGATCAGGAAGCTCGCCACCGACTTCAGCACCGAGCCGATCGCCTGCGAGCGCTGACGGCGGCGCTCCACGTTCACCAGCAGACCGCCGAGCGCCGTGCCGTCCACCGCCTCGGCGGTGCGGCTCATGCGGTCTATGAGCTTGGTGATCGCCCGCCGCAGAGTCATCCTCAGGACCGCCGCGATCACCACGATCAGCAGGACTCTGAGCCCGATCGACAGCCAGGTCGACCAGTTCTGCTCGACCCAGCTCGCGGCGTTGGTCGCGCTCTCCTGGGCGTCCTGGAGTGACGGGACCAGTGCGGTCGGTGACTCCGAGGGAGTCGGCGACGGCGACGAACCGGCGGCCAGTAGGACGGCGGACAAGGACACGGCGGGTACCTCCAGAGCGGCCTGCCCCCGGCACGGATGGTTACGGCGATCAGCTCGTCGGTCAGCTGGTGATTCAGGTCACGGAAAGGTCACCGGAAGGACAGAACCACCACACTAACGGGGCAACGTGTGCGGATCGGCGCGATGTTCGAGGGAGAGACCGTGCTCACCTGGGGATAGAAGAGGGTGTGGTCCCGGGGAAGTGCACAAGGTGTGGTCGAAAACACTCCCAGCCCGTTACCGGGACGTGGTGGCGCTGCCACCAGGCGAGAGGGGAGACTGACTGCAGATCGTCCCGGCGCGAGCCACGCGCCGCCGACGCCCAAGGAGGCATCCGTGCCGCATGTCCTGGTACTCAACGCGTCGTACGAGCCACTCGGCGTCGTACCGCTCCGCCGCGCGCTCGTCCTCGTCCTGGAGAACAAGGCAGTCTCCTTGGAGGAATCGGGCGCCTTTATGCACAGCGCGACCGTAACTGTCCCCGCACCCAGCGTGGTCCGGCTGAAGAGGTTCGTCCGGGTTCCCTATCGGGGGCCCGTTCCACTGACCCGTAGGGCACTGTTCGCCCGAGACGGCGGCCGGTGCATGTACTGCGGCGCCGCCGCGACCAGCGTCGACCACGTCATCCCGCGTTCCCGCGGCGGTCAGCACCGCTGGGACAACGTGGTGGCGTCGTGCCGCCGCTGCAACCACACCAAGGCGGACCGCCATCTCTTCGAGATCGGCTGGCGGCTGCGCCACAAACCCGCCCCGCCCACCGGTCTCGCCTGGCGCATCATCGGAACCGGGCATAGGGACCCGCGCTGGCTGCCATACCTGCAGCCGTACGGCGCGGACGACGCGTTGGCCCGGATCGACGGCATCTCAGCCTGACATCCGGGCTTTCGTATACCTGAATAGTGAGTACCCAGTACCCGCACGCCTGTACGGATCTTCCGTACGGTACGGATGCGATCCGGCCCAGGGAACCCCCGTTCCCCAGGGCCGGATCTCTCATGCCCGGCCGCTCACACGTACCGCAGCTCCGCCGGCCGCGCCGAACGGCGCAGCAGCGGCAGTGAGGTGGCCGCCGCGAGCAGGCACGACACGTACACCGCCGGCGGCACCAGCAGCGCCGTGTACGGCACCGAGCGGCTGCCGTCCTGGGCGATCGCCGCGTACCAGCCGCCGATCAGCAGGCCTCCGGTGCCCGCCAGGAGCAGCGCCGGTGCCAGCGGCAGGGCCGTCTCCAGGAGCAGCGCCCGGCCGAGCACCGCACGCGGCACCCCGGCGGCGGCCTGCGCGGCCAGGCCCCGGCGCCGGGTCGCCACCGACTCGGCGGTGCCCACCCCGAGCCCGCACAGCGTGATCACCAGGGCGACCAGCACGGCGGCGCCGGTCAGGTCGACGCCGGTGGTGTAGAAGGACTTGTCCACGGCCAGCATGTGCTCGCCGCGGTCGCTGATCGAGGTCAGCAGCACCTCCCGGACACCGACGAACCCGGTGCCCACGGTGGTCACCAGCAGCACCGCCGCATGGGTCCGGGCGGCGGCCCACGGGTCGTCGCGCAGCCGCTCCGCCGCGATCAGCGTCGCGGGATCGGCGGTACGGGCGGCAAGGATCCGCCCTGTGTACCGGGCGGTGGCACCGGTCAGCCACAGGGCGCCCATCCCGGTCACGACCACCACGGAGAACACCAGCACCGGCGCGGTCTCGTACCCGCCGAACGTGTCCGGCGCCAGCAGCACCCCCACGAGCAGCAGCCCCAGGACCGCCGTAGGGAACGGCATCCCCGGCCCCCGTCCCTCACGCGGGGGCACCCGCCGGACCCGGCCCAGCGGCGAGGCGACCACGCGCCGCAGCGCGAGCACGCCGACGAGCGAGCCCAGCACGGGCACGGCGACCGCGACCAGCGCGACCCCGGCCCAGAAGGCGCCAGGCGGCCGCTGCCACTCACGCAGCAGGAACAGCACGCAGAACACGGTGGCGAGGCCTGCGCCGAGCAGACAGGCGAGCCCCGTCTCCAGCGCCGCGATCCGCCGCACCTGCGCCGCCCCGGCCCCCGCCAGCCGCAGCGCGGCCAGCCGCCGGTCCCGGTGCACGGCCCCGACCCGCGCACACTGCCCGAGAAACCCGAGCACGGGCACGAGCAGCAGCACGAGGGCGAGAACGATGCCGGAGCGCTCCCCGGGCCGGTCCAGCAGCCCGTTCCCGAAGCCCACGCTGCGGTACCCCCGCACCGAGGCGACGGCCACGGCGGCCAGCGCGAACCCGGTCGCGAGCGCCGCCCCGACCCCCGTGAGCAGAACCCGCCACCACTCCCGCCGGTCGGAGCCCCGGGTGAGCAGCCAGGCGAGCCGCAGATCGGCACGGAGGGGGCTGCTTCGGAAAGCCTTGCCGGGCGTCATGAGCTCACCTCCGCCGAGGGTTCGGCCCCGTCGGCTGCGACGACCACCCCGTCGCTCAGTCGCAGCTCTCGGTCCGCGTACGCCGCCACCTGGGCGTCATGCGTGATCAGGAGGACCGCTGTGCCTGACTCGCGGGCCGTGTGGGTGAGCGCTGCCATCACCTGCTCGCCCGCGAGGGAGTCCAGGGCGCCCGTCGGCTCGTCGGCGAAGATCACCTTCGGGGCCGTGACCAGGGCGCGGGCCAGCGAGACGCGCTGGGCCTGGCCGCCGCTCAGCTCGCCCGGGCGCAGCGTCTCCTGGCCCAGTACTCCGAACCGCTCCAGCCATTCGCCCGCCTGTTCGTGCGCCGCCGCGCGCGAGGTCCCGGCGAGCAGCAGCGGCAGTGCCACGTTGTCGAGGACGGTCAGTTCCGGGATCAGCTGGCCGAACTGGAAGACGATCCCGAACTCCGTGCGCCGCAGCTCGCTCAGCCGCCGCTCGGGCATCGTGTCGAGCCGCTCCCCGGCGTACTCGACGGTGCCTGTGTCCGGCCGGACGATCCCCGCCAGACAGTGCAGTAGCGTCGACTTGCCGCTGCCGCTCGCCCCCGTGACGGCCAGGATCTCGCCCGCCCGCAGCGCGACCGAGGCGCCGCGCAGCGCGGGCGTCCTGCCGTGCGTCTTGGACAGGCGGCTCGCCGTGAGGAGGGGTGGTGGGGCCTGCTCCTCGGATATGTCCCCGTTGGTGGTGGTCATGCCGTGTCGACCTCCGCGGTCAGTGTGGTGAGCCGGGCCGCCGTGGTGGTCATCCAGCGGAGGTCGGCGTCGAGGTGGTTGAGGGCGTAGTCCGCCGAGAGCACGGTCGAGAGGTCCGAGCCGGGCGCGGTCTTGACCGCAGTCAGCTCCCGCATCCGCGCCATGTGCGCGGCCCGCTGGTCCAGCAGATACGCGGCCGGGTCCCCGCCGGCCAGGATCGCGACGACGACCTTGGCGAAGATCTCGTTGACGACGTGCGGCGCGGGTGCGCTGATCTGCCGTACCCAGTCGGCGAGTTCGCGTTCACCCTCCGTCGTCGCCCGGTACTTCGTCCGCTCGGGGCCGCCGTCCGCGTCGGTGCCGTCGACCTCCGCGAGGCCGTCGCGCACCAGGCGCTGCAGGGTCGTGTAGACCTGCCCGTAGGCCAGCGGCCGGGCCTGCGGGAAGCGTTCGTCGTGCCGTCGCTTGAGGTCGTAGCCATGGCTGGGCCCTCCGGCGAGCAGCCCCAGCAGGATGTGGCGGGTGCTCATGCCGGTCATTATGCACTCGCTACATGTACTGAGTGAATAGTGGAAGGTGGGGGACTTCGTCGTGCGAGCGGCGGAAGAACCACGGAATGCGAGCTTCGGTGCCGTGGTTCGTCCGTTCATACACGTCTGCCGTCCCGCCCACTGGGTAGGCCTGCGAAGGAAACCCGCCAACAAGGAGGCCTCCGTGGCCGTACCGGCCTACATCTTCAGTGCCGAGAGCGCGTCCGCCGAGGCGCCGCTCACCAGTGAGCCGCCGCTGCCCGCCGCCGAGCCGCTCACCAGCGAGCCCCCGCTCGCCGACGAGGAGGCGATGACGAGCGAGCACGCCGACGCCGAGGCGGACCCCACGGGGCTGTACGAGGGTCCGGTGCCCGCGCTGTCGGACCTCGCGGGGCTGTAGATGACTGCTCAGGAGTCGGCCGAGAGCGGGGAGCGGCTTGCGCTTGCCCGGCTTGCCGAGCTGTACGGAGTCTCCACCTCCTTTCGGCCCTCCCCGGACCGGACCGTCGCCGCCTCCGACTCCGCGCTCGTCGCCGTGCTGGGCGCGCTCGGTGTCGATGCGGGCAGCGCGGAGGCCGTCCGGGTCGCTCTCGCCGCGCGGGAGCGGGAGCTGGCGGCGCGGCTGCTGCCGCCGACCGTGGTGTGTGGCGCCGACGGTGCGGCCACCGCGTTGGCCGGGCTGCCGTCCGGTACGCGGCTTCGTGTTCTTACAGAGCAGGGCGAGGTCTGTGACTCGCTCGAACGGCTTCCGCCCGGTGTGCATCAGCTGGACGCCGTCGCGCCCGACGGCCGCACCGCCCACGCCCACCTCGTCGTCGCCCCGGCCCGGCTGCCCACGCCCACCGGACGCTCGTACGGCATCCTCGTGCAGCTCTACTCGCTTCTCTCCCAGCGTTCCTGGGGCATGGGTGACCTCGGTGATCTGGGGGAGCTGAGCGCCTGGGCCGGGCGGGCGCTGGGGGCGGGGTTCGTGCAGGTCAACCCGTTGCACGCGGCCGTGCCCGGGGCGCCGACCGATCCGTCCCCGTACCGGCCGTCCTCCCGGCGCTTTCCCGATCCCGTGCATCTGCGGGTCGAGGCCATTCCCGAGTTCGCGTACCTCGAAGAGGCCGGTGGGCGGGTGCGCTCGCTGCTGGAGCGGGCCCGGCGGCTGCGGGAGTCGGTGCTGGACAAGGGCGCGCTGATCGACCGGGACGCCGTGTGGGAACTCAAGCGCGAGGCGCTGGAGCTGGTGTGCGCCGTACCGCTCGGGCCCGGGCGGCAGGCCGAGTACGCCGACTTCCTCGCGCGGGCCGGTGAGGCGCTGGAGGACCACGCCACCTGGTGCGCGCTGGCCGAGACGCACGGCTCGGACTGGTCCCGCTGGCCGGCCGGTCTCCAGGACCCCCGCTCCGCCGAAACCGCCCGCGCCCGGCGCGAGTTGATGGACCGCGTCGACTTCCACTGCCACCTCGCCTGGCTCACCGACACCCAGCTCGCCGACGCCCAGCGGTCGGCCCGCGACGCGGGCATGCCGGTCGGGATCGTGCACGACCTCGCCGTCGGGGTGCATCCCGGGGGCGCCGACGCCTGGGCGCAGCAGGAGTACTTCGCGGCCGGCATGTCGGTCGGCGCGCCCCCGGACGCCTTCAACGCGCGCGGCCAGGACTGGGGCCTGCCGCCCTGGAGACCCGACCGCCTGGCAGAGTCCGGCTACACCCCGTACCGCCGACTGCTGCGCTCCCTCTTCGGCTACGCGGGCGCCCTGCGCATCGACCACGTCATGGGCCTGTTCCGGCTCTGGTGGGTGCCCCAGGGGCAGGCGCCCACGGAAGGCGCGTACGTCCGTTACGACGCCGAGGCCATGCTCGCCGTCCTCGCGCTGGAGGCCTCGCGGGCCGGGGCGATCGTGATCGGCGAGGACCTGGGCACCGTCGAGCCGGGCGTCCGGGAGACCCTGCACGAACGCGGGGTGCTCGGTACGTCCGTCCTGTGGTTCGAACGGGACTGGGACGGCGACGGGCGCCCCCTGTCCCCGGACCGCTGGCGCGCCGACTGCCTGGCCACCGTCACCACCCACGACCTGCCGCCCACCGCCTCCCGCCTCACCGGCGACCACGTCGAACTCCGCGACCGGCTGGGCCTGTTGACCAACCCGGTGGAGGAGGAACGGGCCGCCGCTTCCGCCGACACGGGGGAGTGGCTCACCCTGCTCTCCCGCCTCGGCCTGCTGAAGGGGTGCAGCGGCGGCCACTCGGGCGCGGGGGAGGAGGCCGAGATCCAGGCCGTCCACCGCTATCTGCTCCGCACCCCCGCCCGCATGATCGGCGTCTGGCTCCCGGACGGCGTCGGCGACCGCCGCCCGCAGAACCTGCCGGGCACATGGGACCAGTACCCGAACTGGCGCCTGCCCATCGCCGACGCGGAGGGCAGGCCGGTGACGCTGGAGGAACTGGCGGGGTCGTCCCGGCTGTGGGCGCTGATGGAGGTGTTGCGGGAGGGCGGGTGAGTGTTCCTGTGGCTCCCCGGGCCCTCATACGGCACCCCGGGCGCGCGGCCCCGCCGGGCGTTCGCTACTTTTGCACCGTGGACAACAAGAACGCCCTGCGCGCCGGTGCACTGGTCGCCGGTACGACGCTGATGATGCTGCTCATGACGTCTCCCGCGCTCGCGCTCACCCGCGACGACGGTGACGACCCCGGCCATGGCCTGAGCGTCATCGAGACGCTGGGCCTCTATGTCGTCGCCCCGATCGGCCTGTTCGTGGTCATCGCGGGTCTGGTGATGGTCCTGGACAAGTCCTCGGACCGCGCCCCGAAGGCCGCCAAGCCCGCCAAGGCGAAGGCCTGACATCTCCTTCTGATCGTTCCGAGGGCGCCGTTCTGACCCCATCAGTCATGGGGTGAGAACGGCGCCCTCGGCCTGTTCTCAGCCCTCCGTCGCCGTCAGCAGCTCCCGCAGCAGGTCGGCCAGTTGGCCGGCCTTCTCCGCGTCCAGGGCGGCCAGGGCCTCCGTCTGGGCGTCGACACCGACCCCGACCGCTTCGTCGACGCGGCTCAGTCCCTCCTCCGTCAGAGTGACCTGGAGGCCGCGCCGGTCGTGGGGGTCGGGGGAGCGGCGTACCAGCCCGGCCCGTTCCAGCTTGTCGAGGCGGCCGGTCATCCCGCCGGTGGTGAGCATCAGCGTCGACGACAGCTGACGTGGCGACAGCGTGTACGGCTCACCGGCCCGGCGCAGGGTCGCGAGCACGTCGAACTCGCCGCGCCCGATCCCGAACCGCGCGTACGCCTTCTCCGTCCGGTCGCCCATCGCGCGCGCGAGCCGGTAGATACGGCCGAAGACCTCCATCGCGGCGGTGTCCAGATCGGGGCGCACCACCGCCCACTGGTCGATGATCGCGTCGACGGGGTCCCTGCGCTGCTGCGGCGGCTGTGCACTCATGCGCCGAGTATCGCCGAGGAACGGGCGTCAATGGTCACACGCAAGAAAGTTGCTCGCGGGAAAGTAGCTTGACTGCAAGTTGCTTAGCGCTAAGCTAATCAGCGCTGACCTACTTGAAGGGTGCGCCCATGCCCGCGAACCGCTCCGCCCACCTCCCCGTCATCCTCCTCACCGCCCTCGCCCCCATCTCCTGGGGCACCACCTACGCCGTCACCACGGAGTTCCTCCCGCCCGACCGCCCCCTCTTCACCGGTCTGCTGCGCGCCCTGCCCGCCGGGCTCTTCCTGCTCGCGCTGACCCGGGTGCTGCCGCGCGGCGCCTGGTGGTGGAAGGCGGCGGTGCTGGGCGCGCTCAACATCGGCGCCTTCTTCCCGCTGCTGTTCCTGTCCGCGTACCGGCTGCCGGGCGGTATGGCGGCGGTCGTCGGGTCGGTCGGCCCGCTGTTCGTCGCCGGGCTCGCGACCGTGTTCCTGGGCGAGCGGCCGACCGTACGGACCCTGCTCACTGGCATCGCGGCGGCGCTCGGCGTCAGCCTGGTCGTGCTGAAGGCGGCCGGGGCGCTGGACACCGTGGGTGTGCTGGCCGCCCTCGCCTCCACCGCGTCGATGTCGACGGGCACCGTTCTGACGAAGCGCTGGGGCCGCCCGGACGGCGTGGGCCCGCTCGCCCTCACCGGCTGGCAGCTGACGGCGGGCGGCCTGCTCATCGCGCCCCTCGCCCTGCTCGTCGAGGGCGCCCCGCCCGCGCTGGACGGCCGGGCGGTCGGCGGGTACCTCTACCTCGCGCTGGCCAACACGGCGGTGGCGTACTGGCTCTGGTTCCGTGGCATCGGCCGGCTCACCGCGACCCAGGTCACCTTCCTCGGCCCGCTGTCCCCGCTGACCGCCGCGATCGTGGGCTGGGCGGCCCTCGGCCAGGCCCTGACACCGCTCCAACTGGCGGGCATGGGGCTGGCGTTCGGGGCGACGGTGGTGGGACAGCTGGGGGTACGGGGTGCAGGGGCCGCCCCTGTGCTCGGCGCCGGGGCGCGGGAGGCCCGGGTTCCCGTCTCGCTGTCGCACCGCTGATCGGAGGACCAGGGCGTTCAGGCGAGCAGGGCGGCGACCTCGTCGCGGATCGACGGCATGGCGGTGTACAGGGTGCCGGGGCAGTCGGTGGACGCCCAGTGCCGGTGGCCGCCGATCACCGGCGCGGGCCGGCTGACCCCGCTGACGGGGTTGACGTAGACCACCTTGCCCAACGGGGCGAGCGTGTGCCGGTCGGCGAGGTCGGCCAGGAGCTGGACCAGGGCGGTACGGGCGGCCGACGAGGGGGTGTGGTGGTGAAGGTGCCCAGCATGGCTATCCCGATGTTCCCCGAGAGCGTATGGACGGGGTGGTAATTGTTCGCCAAGAGGTAAGTACGAGGCCGAATTAGCTCGATCGTGTGATGGTCGGCTCCTGCGCTTGTGGCGTCCTGGGCCGTCCGGGTTAGCGTTGCTGTGCGATCTGGGACGTCGGATACGGCGTCAGCGTGCGGTGCCCCTGCTCCACCGGTGTGATGGTTCAGGGCCTCTCCGTCGCCTCTGGCTGTACCTATTTGGCCGGGTCGTGAGGGAACTGGCCTCCCGGGCCCGGACCACGTACAGGATGCGTGTCGCCGCCCCGGGGTCGAGTACGCCGGGGACCAGTGCGCCCAAGACCGTTCGGGGCGTGCGGCTGGGTAGGGCTCACTCCCACCCAGTCCACAGGAACGGTAGTACTCGGACGGCCAGGAGCCAACTGCGGACGGCCTGTTCCGGGAGCCGGGAGGTCCAGGCGTCTTGCCATGGAGCTCTCCCTGTCGGGCCGTTGGACTGCCTGCTGCTAGAAGGCCGAGATGGCGCAGGCGTCCTTCGGGGCGTAGAGCCGGGACCAGGTGCTGGGGCCGACGATGCCGTCAGCGCCTCCGACGGTCTCGTTGCAGGTCTGTACCCAGTGGACGCCCGCCAGCGTTCTCGCCCCGTAACTCCCGTCCCCTTCCAGCCAGTTGGGGTAGCCACTGTAGAAGTTGATCAGACACTGCACCTGACTGACCGCGTTGCCCGTGCTGCCCGGGTTGACCGTGGGCCGGGCCGCGTCGTCGATGTAGTTGCAGTTGGTCTCGGCCGCCGCGGCGTGCGCCGTGGGCGCGCCGGTGAGCAGCGCCGCCCCCACGGCCAGTACGGCGGTGCCGCCGGTGAGGGCGGAGCGGTGGACGAACGTGCGCATGGTGCCTCCCTCGGAGAGTTCGGAGAGTTCGGAGAGTTCAGCGAGTCCGGAAAGCGGGACCGGCCATGAGTTTCCCCCTGATCGGGCTGTTCGGTCGATGGTTCGCACGGAGCTGTTTCGGACGATCCGGGAACTGCTTTCGACACGACCTTGTCAGCTCCGTCGAGGCATCGACATACTTTTGCGCCTGGGTGTAAAAGCCGTGGTCAGCGAGGGGAATTAAATGCTCCGGATCCACTTTACGGACGCCGATCTCACACGCGTCCGGGTGGCGGCCAGGCCGGATCCGCTCTGGGAAATATTCTTCAGCCTGCTGCGCTTCCAGAACCGCAAGGGCCTTTGGACGTACGCCGGTTGGCATCGAAGCGCGCGCGAGGCACTGCACGACAAAGGCCTCGCACCCGTTGTCCGCAATGTGCTGCTTCCTCTTTATCCGAGGGGCACCTATTTCCCGGATTTCCTCACGCCAGGTGAGGCGTCGGAAGGGCTTGATGCGGGTCTTGACGCGATCCTCGACATCCCCCGGCCGCGCGTACTCCGCGAACTGGGGATTCTGGACAAGGTGAGCGGGGCTCCCGCCTGGGCCGGGCAATTGGCCGACATTCAGCCGCGCAAGGAATTCGTCCGAACGGTCCGGACCTATTACGACGTCGCCATCCGCCCCCACGACGATCACATTCAGGCCCATATCGACGCCGACCGCTCCGTCCGCGCCCGGGCCCTGCTGGACGGCGGCATGGACGGGCTCCTGGCCGGGCTGGGCCCGTACATGCGCTGGCGGCGGCCCACGCTGGAGGTCGAGTACGCCGAGGACCGCGATCTGTATCTGGAGGGGCGCGGCCTGACGCTCGTCCCCTCGTACTTCTGCTGGGGTTCCCCGGTGTCGCTGGCCGACTCCGGTCTTCCGCCGGTCCTCGCCTACCCGCTGCGCCACGCGGCCTCGCGCACGGACGGGACCGACGGGACCGGCGAGACAGCATCCCAGAACCCCCGGGCCCCGCTCGCCGCGCTCCTCGGCACGACCCGCGCCGTCATCCTCCAGGCCACGGCGGTCGGCGCGACGACCGGTGAACTCGCCCGTGCCGCAGGGGTGTCGGCGGCGTCAGCGACCCGCCACACCACCGTGCTGCGCGACGCCGGCCTCCTCGTCAGCCACCGCCACGGCCCGGCCGTCCTGCACACCCTGACACCCACGGGCGCGGCGCTGCTGCGCCCGGACCCGGCGTAGGACGGAGTTGGGGCGCCCCGGCAGACCGGGGGGCCCAACACCCTACAACAACCCACC
>NZ_JBSFDA010000242.1:0-11678 GCF_053593675.1 Streptomyces sp. NPDC002156
GCAAACGTGGAGTTCTGGGGGGGGTGTTTGGCCTGGGTTCCCTATTGAACGCAGGGCAGGGTGAGCCACCCAGCCCGTCCGGCGTTTGAGGACGAGGCCGTTCAGGCCGACAGCGGGGGTCTGGGGGCGCAGCCGCCCAGGGGCGGTCACCAAAACCGACGGTTCCGACAAGGCAACGGCACCGGATACAGGGCGGCGCCGCTCAGCTTCCGCAGGTACAGTGCGGAGATCAGCAGACCGCATGGTGAGGCCCGCACGTGTTGACGCAGACCACCTCCCGGGTGCTCGAACCGGGCGACCTGGACGCCGCACTCGCTGTCCTCGGCCGCGAGCCGGTCGCGAACGCCTTCGTGACCTCCCGTGTCCAGATCGCGGGCCTCGACCCCTGGCGCCTCGGCGGCGAGATGTGGGGCTGGTACGAGGACGGCATGCTCACCAGCCTCTGCTACGCCGGCGCCAACCTCGTCCCGATCTGCGCCACCCCCCGCGCCGTACGCGCCTTCGCCGACCGGGCCAGGCGAGCGGGCCGCCGCTGCTCCTCCATCGTCGGCCCCGCCGAGGCCACCACCCAGCTGTGGCGGCTGCTCGAACCGAGCTGGGGCCCCGCCCGGGAGGTCCGCCGCCACCAGCCCCTCATGGTCACCGACCGCCTGCCCGACCCCGCCCTCATCGCCCCGGATCCGTACGTCCGCCGCATCCGCAAGGACGAGATGGAGACGATCATGCCGGCGTGCGTGGCGATGTTCACCGAGGAGGTCGGAATCTCGCCACTCGCAGGTGACGGCGGCCTCCTCTACCAGGCCAGGGTCGCCGAACTGGTCGGCTCCGGCCGCTCCTTCGCCCGCCTCGACGAGCACGGCAGGGTCGCCTTCAAGGCCGAGATCGGCGCCGCGACCTCACAGGCCTGCCAGATCCAGGGCGTCTGGGTGGCCCCCGAATACCGGGGTCAGGGCCTCGCCGCCCCCGGCATGGCAGCCGTACTGCGCTACGCCCTCGCGGACGTGGCCCCGGTGGTCAGCCTGTACGTGAACGACTTCAACACCCCTGCCCGCAGGACGTACCTGAGGGTGGGCTTCCAGGAAGTCGGCGCGTTCATGAGCGTCCTGTTCTGAAACGCCCCGAGCGACCGGGACCACGACCCCCAGCCACATCCGGCCCGCACCCGCCAAGGGCACTCCGCACCCCCTGTAGTCTCCCGACATGCCGCGTTTCCCCGGTCATGGCCGCCATCACCCCCGCCCCCACGACGTGGTCGTCGGCCCCCTCGACCTCGCCGCCCGGGTCGACGAGGCGCTCGCCGTCCAGGCCGTGGCGTTCGGACTCGGCGCCGACGAGGTCGCCGTACGCAGGCAGATCGTGTTGCGGCACCTGACCTATCCCGGGGCCCGCGCACTCGGCGCGACCACCCCCGACGGACGGCTCGCGGGGTTCGTCTACGGCATGCCGAACGACCGTACGCACTGGTGGTCCACCGTTGTCGAGCCGTATCTGCGCAGACAGGGCCACGACGGCTGGCTCGACGACTCCTTCGTGATCACCGAACTGCACGTCCACCCGAGCTTCCAGAACGCCGGCGTCGGCCGCGCCCTGATCACCACCATCACCGACAGCGCCGCCGAACCCCGCTCGATCCTCTCCGCGATCGACACCGACAGCCCGGCCCGCGGCCTCTACCACTCCCTCGGCTACGAGGACCTGGCCCGCCAGGTCCTCTTCCCCAGCGCCCCGAAGCCGTACGCGGTGATGGGCGCCCCCCTTCCGCTCCGCAGGCGCTAGGCCCCTACGGCCGATTTCCACCGCCCCGCACCCCCCGGCTAACCTCCTGCCATCACCCTTACGCAGCAGGAGTCGAGAATCATGGCCCAGGCCCAGGTCCAGCGCATGTCCCGTTTGATGGTCAAGACACTGCGTGACGACCCCGCCGACGCCGAGGTGCTCAGCCACAAGCTGCTGGTCAGGGCCGGTTATGTACGCCGTACCGCCGCCGGTCTGTGGTCCTGGCTGCCGCTCGGCAAGAAGGTTCTGGCCAATGTGGAGCGGGTCGTCCGCGAGGAGATGGACGCCATCGGCGCCCAGGAGGTCACGCTCCCCGCCCTGCTGCCGAAGGAGCCGTACGAGGCGACCGGCCGCTGGGAGGAGTACGGCCCCGAGCTGTTCCGCCTCAACGACCGCAAGGGCGGCGACTACCTCCTCGGTCCGACCCACGAGGAGATCTTCACCCTCCTGGTCAAGGACCAGTGCACGTCCTACAAGGACCTGCCCGTGATCCTCTACCAGATCCAGAACAAGTACCGCGACGAGGCCCGCCCGCGCGCCGGCATCCTGCGCGGCCGCGAGTTCCTGATGAAGGACTCGTACTCCTTCGACACGGAGGACGAGGGCCTGGCCAAGTCGTACGCCCTCCACCGCGAGGCCTACCAGAAGATCTTCGCGCGTCTCGGCCTCGACTACCGCATCTGCGCCGCCACCGCGGGCGCCATGGGCGGCTCCAAGTCCGAGGAGTTCCTCGCCCCGGCCGCCGCCGGCGAGGACACCTTCGCCGACTGCCCCAACTGCGACTACGCCGCCAACACCGAGGCGATCACGTACGCGCTCCAGCCGGTCGACGGCTCGGCCGTCCCCGCCCTCGAAGAGATCCCGACCCCCGAGACCCCGACCATCGAGACGCTCGCCGCGTACCTTGAGGTCCCCGCCTCCGCCACCCTCAAGAACCTCCTCATCAAGGTCGACGGCGAGATCGTCGCGATCGGCGTCCCCGGTGACCGTGAGGTCGACCTGGGCAAGGTCGAGGCGCACTTCGCACCCGCCGCCGTCGAACTCGTCACCGCCGAGGACTTCACCGGCCGCGACGACCTCGTACGCGGCTACGTCGGCCCGCAGGGCCTGGAGAAGGTCCGCTACTTCGCCGACCCGCGCATCGCCCCCGGCACCGCCTGGATCACCGGCGCCAACAAGGACGGCCTGCACGCCAGGAACGTCGTCGCCGGCCGTGACTTCGAGGTCGACGAGTACATCGACTCCGTGGTCGTCCAGGAAGGCGACCCCTGCCCTGCCTGCGGCACCGGCCTCAAGCTGGACCGCGCCATCGAGATCGGCCACATCTTCCAGCTCGGCCGCAAGTACGCCGACGCCCTCAGCCTCGACGTCCTCGGCCAGCAGGGCAAGCCGGTCCGCGTGACCATGGGCTCGTACGGCATCGGCGTCTCCCGCGCCGTCGCCGCCCTCGCCGAGCAGCACGCCGACGAGCAGGGCCTGTGCTGGCCCAAGGAGATCGCCCCGGCCGACGTCCACGTCGTCGCCGCGGGCAAGGCCCTCCAGACCGAACTTGCCCTCGACGTCTCCGACAAGCTGGCCGCGGCCGGCGCCCGCGTCCTGGTCGACGACCGCGCCGGCGTCTCCCCGGGCGTCAAGTTCACGGACGCCGAACTGATCGGCGTACCCAAGATCCTGGTCGCGGGCCGCCGTTCGGCCGAGGGCGTCCTGGAACTGAAGGACCGCCGCACGGGCGAGCGCGAGGAACTGACGGTCGACGAAGCGATCGCCCGCCTGACCGCATGACGACCGCCTGATGCCCGCCGCGCTTTAAAGCCACCTCTCAGAAAGTTCTCGGGAGGCGTATGGACGCCTCACAGACTTCTCTCAGGCTGGTCCCCGAACGTAGGGCGTGACACAGAGTCACGTCCTACGGGAGGGGAACGACCATGACGGGCAGGGAGCGGGAGCGGAGAGCCGCCGCGGCGGTACGCAGAGGGGTACGGCGTACGGCGGCCGTGGCAGCGGCGGTCTCACTGGCCGCGGCGGCCGGGGTGTTCGCCCTCGTCGGCACGATGGAGTCGGACGCGACGACGGCCGCGAGCAGCACCTCGGACTCGACATCCAGTTCGTCCAGCTCATCCAGTTCTTCGTCGAGTTCGAGCAGCAGCACGGACACCAGTACGAGTACCGACAGCAGTACGGACAGCAGTACGGACACGTCGTCCTCGTCGACGGACTCGTCCGCGTCGGACAGCTCCTCCTCGGATACCTCGGACTCCTCGTCGTCCAGCGACCTCCAGTCCTCCTCCGACGACGTCACCTCCTCCGACTCCAGCGGCTCCGCCGACTCCACCTCGGGGGCGTCGTGATGACCACCGCCGTCCGCCCCACGGCCGCCGCCGACTGGCGCGCCCTCGGTACCAGCGTCCGGCTCGTCACCACCGACCCGGCCCTGCTGGACTCCTGCAACCTGCTCCTGGCCCGCCAACTGGCCGAGGTCGACGCCACCTGCAGCCGCTTCCGCGCCGACTCCGAACTCTCCGCCCTGGACGACACCGACGGACGTCCGACCCGGGTCAGCCCGCTGCTCGCCGAGGCCCTGGCGGTGGCCCTGCGCGCGGCCGAGGCGACCGACGGTGCCGTCGACCCGACGGTCGGCTCGGCGCTGGACGCCCTCGGCTACGACCGCGACTTCACCCTCGTCCAGGAGGACGACCGCCCGGTACGGCTCACCGTGCGACGCGTTCCCGGCTGGCGCCGGATCCACCTGGACCGGGCGACCGGCACGGTCACCGTCCCGTCCGGCATCCGCCTCGACCTGGGCGCCACCGCGAAGGCATGGGCCGCCGACCGGGCCGCACGAACGCTGGCCGAGGCCGCCGGCTGCGGAGTCCTGGTGAGCCTCGGCGGCGACACGGCGGTCGCCGGTGAGCCCCCGACGGGCGGCTGGCGCATCCGCGTCCAGGACATCACCGGCCCGGTGGACGAAGCGCCCGCCCAGGGTCCGTACGCCACGATCGGCCTGCACAGCGGCGGCCTCGCCACGTCCGGCACGGCCGCCCGCCACTGGCGCCGGGGCGAGCACACCCTCCACCACATCATCAACCCGGACACGGGCCTCCCCGTCCACACCCCCTGGCGCACGGTCTCCGTCGCGGCGGCGAACTGCGCCGACGCCAACGCGGCGAGCACGGCGGCCCTGGTGAAGGGGAGGGGCGCGGAACGCTGGCTGACGGGCCTGCGCCTCCCGGCGCGGCTGGTGACGACGGACGGAACGGTCGTGACGACGCCGGGCTGGCCCGTCTCGACCACCACCCGCGCCACCACACCTCCGGAGGCAACGCCATGACCTCCGAAACCCTCTGGTACGCAAACCGCGCCACAGGCGCCGTGTGCCTGGTCCTCTTCACGGTCGTCGTCCTGCTCGGCATCGCGGTTCGGCTGCGAGCCAGACTCCCCGGCCTGCCGAGATTCGGCACGGTCTCCCTCCACCGCACTCTCTCCCTCTCCGCCACCGCCTTCCTCACGCTCCACATAGCCGCAGCCGTGATCGACGGCTACGTCGACATCACGCTCCTCGACGCGGTCGTCCCCTTCGTCTCCGACTACCAGCCCCTCTGGCTGGGCCTCGGCACGGTCGCCCTCGACCTGATGCTCGCGGTGCTGATCACCAGCCTGCTGCGCGCCCGCCTGGGCCACCGCACGTGGCGTGCCGTGCACTGGCTCGCGTACGCCTCCTGGCCGATCGCCCTCGTCCACGGAATCGGCATCGGCACGGACACCGGCGCCGACTGGATGACCTGGCTGACCGTGTCCTGCGTGGCCGCCGTACTCGCCGCCTTCGGCATCCGCACGGCCCACGCGGTACGTGCCGCCCGCCGCACCCCGACCGCCCTGCTCCACACACCGGAACGCACGCTCGAAGGGGTCCGCTGATGACCATCACCTACACGGACGTCTTCATGCCGCCCCGCCTGCTGGCCCCCGGCGGCGCCCCGGCCGACTTCGGCACGCACGAGCAGCGGTACGGCCCCGTCTCGTACGGCAATCCGGCCCAACTCCTGGAAACCGTCGGCCAGTCGGGCCTCACCGGCCGAGGCGGAGCCGCCTTCGCCACGTACCGCAAACTCGTCTCCGTGGCCGACGCGGGCCGCCGCACCGGCCGAGCCCCGGTGGTCGTCGCCAACGGCGCCGAGGGCGAGCCCGCGAGCCGCAAGGACAAGACACTCCTCCAGCTCTCGCCCCATCTCGTCCTGGACGGACTCCAGTTGGCGGCCGAGGCGATCGGCGCCGAAGAGGCGTACCTCGCGGTGGAGGCGGGCGGCAGCTACCTGGAGGCGGCCCTGGCCGAGCGCCGCCGCGACCCCCTGTCCGTCAAGGTGGTCCGCGTCCCCAAACGGTTCCTGTCGGGCCAGTCCTCCGCCCTCACCTCGTACGTCTCCGGCGGCGCCGCCCTTCCGCAGCACCAGCGCCCGCCGGTGCGGGAGCGCGGAGTACACAGGGCCCCGACCCTCGTCCAGAACGTCGAGACCCTGGCCCACCTCGCGCTGATCGCCCGCTACGGCGCCGACTGGTTCCGCGCCGCGGGCACCCCCTCGGAACCCGGCAGCGCGCTGTGCACGGTGCATGTGCCCGGCCGTGAAGTACGGGTCGTGGAAGCCCCGTTCGGGATGCAGATAGGCAGGCTGCTGCCACTGGGCCCCACCGGAGCGGTCCTGATCGGCGGCTACCACGGCACCTGGCTCCCGGCGTCCGAGGCGGCCCAACTCCCCCTGACCACCGCCTACTTGGGTGCGGGCGTGCTCGCCGCCCTCCCCGCGGACCACTGCGGCCTCGCCGAAACGGCCCGCGTCCTGCGGTACTTGGCCCTGCAGTCGGCCGGCCAGTGCGGCCCCTGCCTCAACGGCCTGCCCCGAATAGCCGCCGCCTTCCAGACCCTGGCCGCCCCCGGCCCCCAGGGCGCGACCCGCACGGACGTCGCCCGCTGGTCCGGCCTGGTCGAGGGCCGAGGCGCCTGCCACCACCCCGACGGCACGATCCGCCTGGTCCGCTCGGCCCTGACGACCTTCGCCACCGAACTCGACGCCCACGCAAGGGGCTTCTGCACGGCAACGACCCAAACCCCCCTGCTGCCAGTCCCCAACGACCGGACCTGACATGACCCACGAGACAACGACGATCGACATCGACTGGACGGCATGCCAGGCCCACGGCCTCTGCGCCGAACTCCTCCCGGAACACATCACCTTGGACGAGTGGGGCTATCCGCTGGTCGCAGGCGCTCCCGTCCCCACCAGCACAGCCAAACGAGCCCGCAGAGCAGCAGCCGACTGCCCCGTCCTAGCTCTGAAGCTGAGGGTGGGGAAACATACCTAGGGGCGCGGGGAACTGCGCGACAAGCCCCCACCGGCCCGCAGCCGACAACGAACCCTCAAAGCCACCCAGCAAACTCCAGCAACAACTCAGCATCCCTAGGCCGCCCAACGCGCAGCGCCCGAACCCCAGACTCCACAGCCCGAAACAACGTCCACCCCCGCAACCGCTCCTGATCCACATCCAAAGACTCAGCAAGCCGCTTCACCCGCCGCCGAGTAATCGCCGCCCCCGAAGACGAAGCGATCAGATCCTCCACCCGATCCCGAACCAACCGAGCCAGATCGAACGCACACTCCCCGACCACCGGATCCGGCCCCACCGCCAACCACGGCGTCCGCTCACCGGCCAACACCTTGCTCTGCCGAAACGTCCCGTGCAGCAACCGAACCTCGGGCGGCGCGACCACCAACTCCTCCCGAGCGGCAAGCGCCGCCGCCACCAGCGGCGCCACCTCCGCACTGGCGCTAGCCGCCATCGCCTCCGCCTGCCGTCCGGTCCGCGAGGCCACCGTCTCGAAGACGACGTCGGCCCCGGCAGGCGGCTCGACCCACAGCCGCCGCAACGTCCCCGCGGCCTCCAGCAGCGCCTTCGCCTCGGGCAGCGACCGCACCGACACATCCGGATGCAACCGCTCCAGCAACAGCACACCCTCCTCGGCGGAGTCGCCGGAGTCGGTGACCGGCTCCAGCAGCTGCACCGCACCCACCCCACCCCAGTGCGCCAGCGCGGCCCGCTCACTCTCCGGCCGGGCCCGACGCGGCGCGAGCTTCAGGACGGCGGGCGTACCGTCCGCCCGCCGCACCAGCACCACCAGGCTGCTCCGGCCACCCGGAACCTGTACCCGCTCCACGGTCAACACGCGTAGATCCACGGCCTGTTGAGCCGCCGCAGGCACCCGCGCCAGCCAGTCGTCACCGTCCGGTGCCGTCTCGCCGAGCGCCCTCACCAGACGGGGCGGCGGTGCGAATGCCATGCGCGAGTCGTTTCCTTCCGGTACTCGGGACGCGATACGCGGGATGCCGTACGGGCTACCCCGTGGGTGTCGCCGTCGCCGACGCCGACACACTGCTCGCCCGCTCGGCGAGCCCAGGGAAGGGTACGCTCCCGCCCCGCCACCGCACCGCGCGCACCGCGGCCTCCCGCAGCCCCTCGGCCCCCGTCCGGCGCCGCTCGCCCTCGGCTGCCCGGACCAGGTCGGAGTACACCCCGGCGACCCGCTCCTCCAGCTCGGCCGCGAGCCGGACGGCGGCGTCCGAGTCGGTCACCGGGAACGGCAGCGCGTACCCGGCGGCCGCCGCCACCGGCGTGCCCCCGAGGGCCCGCACCGCGCGCGCCAGCTCGTCACGCCGGGCCCGATGGGCGTCGTACGCGGCCCGCGCCTCGCTCCGGCGGGCCTCGCCGATCAGCCCGCCGACGACCCCGTACCCGTACACCGCCGCGTGTTCGGCGCCCAGGGCGGCCTGGAGCGCGGTCAGCTCACCGGTGTCCTTCTCGGCCTTCCCCGACTTGCTCACTTCGCGCCCTCCGTCAGCAGATACACATGCGCGGCCCCGGCCGCGGCCACCGAGGCCAGCAGCCGCGCCAGCTCGCCCGGCACTTCGAGGAGCGCCTTCGTACGCCGGTCCACGAGGGTCCGCTCGGCGGCGGCGAGCCCGGCGAGGGCGTCCTGCTCGGTCGGCGGCGCCGAAGCGGACGGCGATGCGGATGCCGACGTAGGTGCAGGCGTCGGCTCTGCGCCTCCGAAGGCCTCCGCGTGCCGTACGGCCTCCGCCCGCAGCTCCGACAGCCGCTCCGCCAGCGCCGGGAACGCGGCGATCGCTGTGTCGTACTGCCGTACGAGCCCGGTGCTGTCGCTCGCCGCACGCGCGCGCGTGCGCTCGGCGACCGACGGGCTGCCGGAACTCGTGGCCGTCGTGTCGGACTCGGAGGTGCAGCCCACCAGGAGGGCGGCGCCCGCGGCCGAGGCGAGCAGGGTCCTTCTGCGCGGACCCGCGGGGACTCCCAGCGGGGGGCGCGAGGGCGGGGGGAACGGCACGGCAGACGTCCTCGGAGGGCTCGTACGAACGGGAGACCACGGAAAACAACGAGAAGGGCAGCACGCCCGTGATCACCGTACCCGCGCCCCGGCCCGGCACCCGCCACCGGCGCAGCCGGGCCGCCGGCGGCGTTCCGGTGGACGGCAACACCCCCCGGGACCGGATACCCTTTGACCTGACACGCGACCTACCCACAACAGCACACGCGGCCGAGGAGTCACCCGGATGAGCACCACCCAGAGCGAGAGGCTTCGAGAGCTCCTGGAGCCGCTCGTCAGCTCGCAGGGTCTCGATCTCGAAGAGATCGCAGTGGAGTCCGTCGGGCGCAAGAGAGTGCTGCGGGTCGTCGTCGATTCCGACGACGGCGCCGATCTGGACGCGATCGCCGATGTGAGCCGCGCGCTCTCGGCGAAGCTCGACGAGACGGACGCGATGGGCGCGGGGGAGTACACCCTGGAGGTCGGCACCCCCGGTGCCGAGCGCGAACTCACCGAGCACCGGCACTACGTACGCGCCGTCGAGCGGCTGGTGCGGTTCCAGCTCACCGAGGGCGGCGGCGAAGTGGTCGCCCGGATCCTGACCGTGGACGACGAGGGCATGGACCTCGAAGTGCCGGGCGTGAAGGGCCGCAAGGCCACCGCCCGTCGGCTCGCCTTCGGCGACATCGACAAGGCCCGCGTCCAGGTCGAGTTCAACCGCAAGGACAAGAACGACAAGAGCGACGAGCAGGACATGACGGAAGAAGAGGAGGCGTAGCCGTGGACATCGACATGAGTGCCCTGCGGGGCTTGGTGCGGGAGAAGGAGATCTCCTTCGACCTGCTGGTCGAGGCGATCGAGTCGGCCCTCCTCATCGCCTACCACCGCACCGAGGGAAGCCGCCGCCACGCGCGCGTGAAGCTCGACCGGGACACCGGTCATGTGACCGTGTGGGCGAAGGAGGACCCCCAGGAGCTGGAGGAGGGGCAGGAGGCACGCGAGTTCGACGACACCCCGTCGGACTTCGGCCGGATCGCCGCCACCACCGCCAAGCAGGTCATCCTGCAGCGCCTGCGTGACGCCGAGGACGACGCGACGCTCGGCGAGTACGCGGGCCGCGAGGGCGACATCGTCACCGGTGTCGTCCAGCAGGGCCGCGACCCGAAGAACGTGCTCGTGGACATCGGCAAGCTGGAGGCCATCCTGCCGGTGCAGGAGCAGGTCCCCGGTGAGACCTACACGCACGGGCTGCGGCTGCGGTCGTACGTCGTACGAGTGGCGAAGGGCGTGCGCGGTCCGTCCGTCACCCTCTCGCGCACGCACCCCAACCTGGTGAAGAAGCTCTTCGCGCTGGAGGTGCCCGAGATCGCCGACGGTTCCGTGGAGATCTCGGCCATCGCGCGCGAGGCCGGCCACCGCACGAAGATCGCCGTCCGGTCGACGCGCAGCGGCCTGAACGCCAAGGGTGCCTGCATCGGCCCCATGGGCGGCCGGGTGCGCAATGTCATGGCCGAGCTGAACGGCGAGAAGATCGACATCGTCGACTGGTCGGACGACCCGGCCGACATGGTGGCGAACGCGCTGTCCCCGGCCAGGGTCACCAAGGTCGAGGTCGTCGACCTCGCGGCCCGCTCCGCGCGCGTGACGGTCCCCGACTACCAGCTGTCGCTGGCGATCGGCAAGGAGGGCCAGAACGCCCGCCTCGCCGCCCGGCTGACCGGCTGGCGCATCGACATCCGCCCGGACACCGAGCAGCCGTCCGAGCGGCCCGCCGACCAGCCCCGGGGCCAGTAGGGAATAGATCCAAGCCGCAGGTGGCTGAGATCACGACAACAACCGTTCGATCCTTATCTCGAATGAGTGAGGTCCGTACGGGGAGGTAGACTTAGGAGTGTCTGGCCGGACGCGAGCCCGCGTATGCCCTGAACGCACCTGTGTGGGGTGTCGGGAGCGAGCGGCCAAGAAGGATCTGCTGCGCATCGTGGCGATCGAGGGTGAATGCGCCCCCGATCATCGCGGTACGCTGCCCGGCCGGGGTGCGTATGTGCACCCCGCCCTGGTCTGTCTCGACCTGGCGGTTCGCCGCCGGGCGTTCCCACGGGCACTGCGTGCCCCGGGAGCGCTCGACACGACGGCGTTGCGCCGTTACGTCGAGCAGGCAACACCGTAAGACGCGTCGCACGGAACCCCCGTGCGGCTCTGGTACCCCCCGCGAGTTGGAAGTAGGTCGAGATTGCGATGAGCACTCGATGAGCACGCGATGAGTACGCCCATGAAGTAGCGACGGTCCGGCCGCAACCCGGACCTAAAAGGAGCGAAGTGGCTAAGGTCCGGGTATACGAACTCGCCAAGGAGTTCGGGGTTGAGAGCAAGGCCGTCATGGCCAAGCTCCAGGAACTCGGTGAATTCGTCCGATCGGCATCCTCGACGATCGAGGCGCCCGTAGTACGCAAGTTGACAGACGCCTTCCAGGGCGGGAGCAGCGCCAAGCCCGGCGCCCCCCGCAAGGCGGCTCCCAAGCCCGGCCCTGCTG
>NZ_JBSFDA010000243.1:0-11598 GCF_053593675.1 Streptomyces sp. NPDC002156
GGCTGGAATGCCCCGGCCGGCGCTTGGTCTTTCAGCCCGTCCGGCGTTTGAGGACGAGGGGGTCTGGGGGCGCAGCCCCCAGAAGGATGGGACGGGTAGGGGCGGCGGGGGCGAGGAAAAGCGGTCAGGGAGCCGTCGTGCCTCCGTCCGCCGCCGAGTCGAAGTAGTACCCCGCCCCCAAGTCCGCCAGCAGCCCCGTCTCCACCGGCTCCCACCCCAACCCCTCCCGCGTCACCGCGCTCGACGCCGGCAGGTCGAGGGCGAAGAAGTTGCCCAGCCAGCCGAAGTGGTCCTGGGTCTCCTCGGCCGGTACCGACTTCACCGGTACCCCCAGCCCCCGCCCGATCGCCTCGGCGATCTCCCGCACCGGGACGCCCTCCTCGGCGACCGCGTGCAGGCGGGTCCCCGGCGGGGCCGACTCCAGGGCCAGCCGGAACAGGCGGGCCACGTCGAAGCGGTGGGCGGCGGCCCAGCGGTTGGTGCCGTCGCCCGTGTAGGCCGAGACGCCCTTGGCGCGGGCGATGTCGATGAGGCGGGGTACGAAGCCGTACTCCCCCTTGCCGTGCGTGGTCGGCGGCAGCCGTACGACCGACGCCCGCACCCCGCGTTCCGCGAGCCGCATCACCGCCGTCTCCGAGGCGAGCCGGTACATGTGGGACCTCGACGGGTCGCCCGGGTTGTCCTCCGTCGCCATGACACCCGGCGAGAACGCGGTCCCGGAGCAGATGAGGAGGGGGTGGCCGGAGCCGACCAGCGCCTCGCCCATCGTCTCCACGGCCCGCAGATCGGTCCGCGCCGCCTCCGCCATGTCGCGGAAGTCATGGACGTACGCGGTGTGGATCACGCCCTCCGAGGCCGCCGCCCCGGCCCGCAGACTGTCGAGGTCGTCCAGGGTGCCTCGGTGTACCTCCGCCCCGGCTTCCTTCAGCGATGCTGCCGACTCGTCCGAGCGGACCATCCCGACCACCTCGTGACCCGCGCCGAGCAACTCCCGTACGACGGCGGACCCGACGAACCCGCTCGCCCCGGTGACGAACACACGCATGATGAACTCCCTCTCACTACCGGCCTCCTGGTGTCGGCCGGTGTGCTTTCAGCGTGGGTGTCGGGTCCCTTCCCGGTCCAAGGCCTGTTCCGGAATGGGCAATGCGTATCAGGCATCACCAAAGGTCAGTCCTGTGTTCGTGGTTCAGATAGTCAACTCGCCCGATACGCTTGGCACATGGCAGACACCGATCTCGATCTGCGCCTCGTGCGGTACTTCGTCGTGGTCGCCGAGCAGCTGCACTTCGGCCGTGCCGCCGAGGCCCTGCGGATCGCCCAGCCCTCCCTCAGTCGGCAGATCCGGCGGCTGGAGAAGGAGTTGGGGGCTCGGCTGCTGGACAGGACTCCGCAGGGCAGTCGGCTCACCGAGGCCGGAGAGGTCTTTCTGCCGCATGCCAGGGCGCTGCTCCGGACGGCCACCCGGGCCGCCTCCCAGACCCGCGCCGCCGCCGAGCCCAGCCGGTTCGTCATCGGCTACACGTCGAATCTCATCGTCACTCCGGCCGTACGGGAGCTGCGCCACCGGTATCCCGACGCCGACGTACGGGCCGTGCACCTCGACTGGAACGAACCCCGCACCGCGCTCTTCGACCACCGGGTCGACGTCGTGATCGCCCGACTCCCGCTCCCCACCGACGAGTTGGAGGTGACCGTCCTCTATGAAGAACCCCGGGTCCTGGTCGTTCCGCTCGATCACCGTCTCGTCGGGAAGGAGTCCGTCACCCTCGACGACATCGCCGACGAACCCTTGCCCCGGGTGAGCGAGGACGCGGCCTGGAACGCCTTCTGGCGTATCGATCCGCGTCCGGACGGCAGCCGGGCACCGGAGGGGCCGCTCGTCCGGGCGCTGGAGGACAAGTTCGAACTCATCGCCGCCGGGCAGGCCGTGGCCATCGTCCCGGGGGGCATGGGCGCGGACCGGCTCCGGCCCGACCTGACCACCGTCCCCCTGCACGGCATCGAACCGAGCCATGTCGTCCTCGCCACCCGCGTGGACGACCGCAGTCGTCTGCTCGCCGCCTTCCGGAAGGTGGCGCGGGCCCTGCTGACGGGCGGCACCGGTACCGCCTGAACTCAGCCCGCCGTCCACCCCGGCACCGTCGGCAGCACGCTCTCCGCTTGGTGACTGCCCGTGCGGCTGAAAACGTGCGCCCAGCAGGACGATTCCCAGTTGAGCATGCCCATTTCAAGCCGTTGTTTTGGCCTTCACATGACAAGGCAAGGCACGCGGTGCCACGCTGCTTGCCGAAGTTCACCATTCCTTCACGTCCTTCACGCCCGCATCATGCGGGACATCCCCCACTCACCCCCCACCTCCTTCCACCCGCCTGCCGTGCAGCGCTCCGGACCGGCCACATCCATGTCGGTCCGCCCCCACCTCGGCCCCCACCACGGGCCGACCGCCGCAGAAGGAGAACACGTTGCCCCGGCGACTTCGCACCACCCTCCGGCGCAGACGCGCCACCGCCCTCGCGCTGACCACCATCGGGACCCTGCTCGCCATGGGTGCCCCCGTCGGCACCGCGACCGCGGCCCCGGCCGACCCGGGCCCCGCCCCGGCGAAGATCACCGCCGAGCCTCGCGCGGGAGCCGCCGCCGTGCCCCTGACGGCGACCCGGCGTGCCTCGCTGATCAAGAGCGCGCAGACCACGGCCGGCACCACGGCCCGTCAACTCGCCCTCGGCGCGCAGGAGAAGCTCGTCGTCAAGGATGTCGTCCAGGACGCCGACGGCACCGTCCACACCCGCTACGAGCGCACCTACGCCGGACTGCCCGTCCTCGGCGGCGACCTGGTCGTCCACCTCAAGAGCAACCGCACCACCGTTTCCAAGGCGAGCGGCGCGACCCTTGCCCTGCCTTCCCTTGCCCCGAAGCTCTCAGCCGCCAACGCCACCGGCAAGGCTCTCGCGGCGGCGAAGGGTGCCGAGGTCACCGGCGCCGAGGCCGAGCGCGCGGCCCGCCTCGTCGTCTGGGCCGGTGCCACCAAGCCCGTCCTGGCCTGGGAGACGCTGGTCGAGGGCGTCCAGCCCGACGGCACGCCCAGCGAACTGCAGGTCGTCACCGACGCGAGCACCGGCAAGCAGCTCCTCGCCGCCGAGAAGGTGCACACGGGCGAAGGCACCGGCCAGTACGTCGGCCCGGTCGCCGTCGGCAGCACGCTCTCGGGATCGACGTACCAGCTCAGCGACCCCGACCGCGCCGGGCAGAAGACGTACGACCTGAACCAGGGCACCTCCGGCACCGGCACCCTCTTCACCGACGACAACGATGTCTGGGGCGACGGTCTGCCGTCCAACCGCCAGACCGCCGGTGTCGACGTGGCCTTCGGTGCGGCAGCAACCTGGGACTACTTCAAGGACCTGTACGGCCGCAACGGCATCCGCAACGACGGTGTCGCCGCCTACAGCCGGGCCCACTACGGGAACAACTACGTCAACGCCTTCTGGCAGGACAGCTGCTTCTGCATGACCTATGGCGACGGCTCGGGCAACACGCACCCGCTGACCTCCCTCGACGTGGCCGCCCACGAGATGAGCCACGGCGTCACCGCCGCCACCGCCAACCTGACCTACTCGGGTGAGTCCGGCGGTCTCAACGAGGCGACGTCCGACATCTTCGCCGCGGCCGTCGAGTTCCACGCGAACCTCGCCGCCGACCCCGCCGACTACCTCGTCGGCGAGAAGATCGACATCAACGGCAACGGCACGCCGCTGCGTTACATGGACAAGCCCTCCAAGGACGGCTCCTCGCGCGACAGTTGGAGCTCCACCCTGGGCAGCGTCGACGTCCACTACTCCTCGGGCCCGGCGAACCACTTCTTCTACCTGCTCTCCGAGGGCAGTGGCGCCAAGACCGTCAACGGCGTCGCCTACGACAGCGCGACCTACGACGGCCAGCCCGTCACCGGCATCGGCATCGAGAACGCCGCCGCGATCTGGTACCGGGCGCTGACGACGTACATGACGTCGTCGACCAACTACGCGGGCGCCCGCACCGCCACCCTCCAGGCGGCCGGTGACCTGTTCGGCGCCTACAGCCCCACCTACCTCGCCGTCGCCGACGCCTGGGCCGCCATCAACGTCGGCGGCCGGATAGCCCTCGGCGTCAACGTCGCCCCGCTCGCCGACCAGACCAGCGGCATCGGCCAGGCGGTCAGCCTCCAGGTGGACGCCTACACCACCAACTCCGGTGCGGGCCTGACCTACGAGGCCACCGGCCTGCCCGACGGCCTCACCCTCAGTGCGAGCGGTCTGATCTCCGGGACGCCGACCACCCTCGGCACCGGCGATGTCACCCTCACGGTCACCGATGACACGGGCTCGTCCGTCACGGACACCTTCAGCTGGCGGATCGCGTACATCTACGCCACCACCACCCGCGTCGACATCCCCGACGTCGGTGCCGCCGTGGAGTCCCCGATCACCATCGAGGGCCGCGACGGCAACGCCTCCGCGACCACCTCGGTCTACGTCAACATCGTCCACACCTACCGCGGTGACCTGACCGTCGACCTCGTCGGCCCCAACGGCACCGTCTACTCACTCCTCAACCGGAGCGGCGGCGGCGCCGACAACGTCGACCAGACCTTCACGATCGACGCCTCGGCCCAGCCCCTCAACGGCACGTGGACGCTCCGCGTGCAGGACCGGGCTGCGATCGACGTCGGCTACATCCAGCGCTGGCAGCTCACTCCCTGACCGAATCACCGACTGACAGCAGGCCGGTACCAGTACCCGTACTGGTACCGGCCCGCTGTCCTCGTTTCTGGAAGCTCCGGAAGTGCACCGTGCGCGCTCCGGGTGTGAGCAACGGCGTGAAGAGAGCCAGTTCGAGGTCCAGGCCGTGGTCGAGGGGGCCTTCGTGGGCGGCGTCCGTCGCGCGCTTGGCGGCTGCCAGGGCGTCGGGCGGGCCGGCCGTGTAGCGGAGGGCGCGGGCCCGGGCCGCGTCGACGAGGGTGCCCTCGGGGACGACCTCGTCGACCAGGCCGATCCGTTCGGCCTCGGTGGCGTCGACCTGGCGGCCGGAGAAGAGGATGTCCTTGGCCCGGGACAGGCCGACCAGCCGGGGCAGGCGCTGGGTGCCGCCCGCGCCGGGGATCAGGCCGAGCGGGATCTCGGGCAGCCCGAAGCGGGCGGTGGGCGTGCAGACGCGTACGTCGGCGGCGAGGGCGAGTTCGAGGCCGCCGCCGAGCGCGTACCCCTCCACGGCGGCGATCACCGGGACCGGCAGCGCGGCGACCTCGCGCGTCAGACGGCTGATACGGGCCGCGTACTCGGCGGCCTGCGCGGCCGTCAGCGTGCCCATCTCCGCCACGTCCCCGCCCGCCGAGAAGTGACCGTTCGCCCCGATGAACAGCACCGCGCGTACGTCGGGCCGCTCGCGCAGCTCGCACAGGGCCATGTCGGCGCCCAACTGCTGGGCGGAGTCGAACAGGTTGAAGGGCGGGCGGTCCAGCCACACCCACGCCAGCTCGTGCTCGTAGCGGACGGAGACCGTCACAGCACACCCCCGTCGACAGCGAGAACGTGGCCGTTGACGTACGAGGCCGCCGGGCTGACCAGGAACACCGCCGCGTCCACCGCCTCCTGCGGGGTGCCCGCCCGGCCGGACAGCAGGCGGGGCCAGTACAGCTCCCGCAGCCGTTCGTCGGCCGCCACCGCCTCGCCCATGCCGACGCTCAGGATGCCGGGCGCCAGGCAGTTCACCCGGATACGCCGGGAGGCGAACTCGACGGCACAGCACCGCGTGAACGCCTCGATCGCCGCCTTGGAGGCGACGTACGCACCCGCGCCCGCCATGGGGTGGGACGTCATCGCGGACGACACCGTCAGGATCGTGCCGCCGTCGGCGCGCTCCAGGTGGGGCAGCGCGGCCCGGACGGTGTGGAAGACGCCGTCGACGTTGGTGCTCATGACCTCGCGCCAATGCTCCGTGCTGAGCCGCCGCACGGTGTTGTTGCGGGTGATGCCCGCGTTGGCGACGACGATGTCGATCCCGCCGAACCGTTCCGCGGTATCGGCCATCAGCCGTTCCAGGGACTCGGGTTCGCGCACGTCGCAGGCCACGTAGGCGGCCCGGTCCGGATACCGGTCGACGACCTCGCCGACGACGCCGTGCTCCCGCCGCGCCCCGCACACCACCCGCGCCCCGGCACGCAGGAACCCTTCGGCGAGTTCCCGGCCCAGTCCGGTCGTCCCGCCGGTGATGACGGCGGTACGGCCGACCAGTACCGCCGGTGCCCCTCGGTCCGCCGCCGGAGAGCCGTCCGTCATCTGCGCGATGACCGTCACTGGCCCACGCCCCCTTCACTGTCGCTGAGTTACTGGCCGAAAACCGTGGGTGATCGTTTCACCGGTACCGGCCGGAGCGCGCATTGATATGCCCCGAGGGGTGAACTTCCGTGAGGGACCACCCAGTTGGCGCAATCACGGTTCGCCCGGCGAGCAGTTCGAGCCCATGATCCGCACGTCCAGCCCCTTGTACGGAGGTCCCCACCTTGCAAGTCCGTCCCTTCCCCTACGAGATCGGCGGCGCCCGCGCCGAACTCGGCACCGTCATCGACATCGACTCCTGGGCCCGGCGGACCCGCGTCCCCGACCGCCGCAAGCCCGGTGAGACCCTCGCCGGGGACACCATCACCCGGATGCTGGGCGTGGAGTCCAAGGCCTGGGATCCCGGCCGTTTCGCCGACCTGGAGACCGTCGCCGGGGTGGCCCGCGGCGCGTTGGCCGACGCCCGCCTCGACCCTGCCGACGTCACCGGGGTCGTCCTCGTGACGTGCACCCCGTACGAGGTGATGCTCGACCAGGACGCCTTCGCGCTGTTGCGCATGCTGGGCATCCCGGACCACGTCCCGCCGGTCCAACTCGGCGCCGGGTGCGCGGGGTTGGCGCGCGCGGCGGCTGTCGTGGCGGCCACCGGCACCGAACGGGCGCTGGTCGTCGCGTACAACGTGGCCAGCCGGGTCGGCACCGGCCCCGACGGTTCCCTGCTGCCCCACTACGCCGAGAACGCCGTGCACCCGTACGGCAAGAACTTGTGGGCGTCCATGGCGCTCTTCTCGGACGGTGCGGCGGCACTCGTCCTGCGGCGCGACGAGGAGTCGGAGGGGCTGGTGCTGTACTCGCGGGACAGCCAGTCGTTCGGGTCCGAGCCAGGGCTCACGGACCCCCTGATCCACTTCCCGGGCGGCGGCACCAGGCACCCGGCGGGCTCCCCGGGCTCCTGCGAACTCTCGGGGTACGGCATGAACTCACCCGAGATCAGGCGCTATTACAGCCGGGGCATGACCCTCAACCACGAGGCGCTGGAGGAGGCCCGCCCCGGCTACCTCAAGGAGGTGACCAGGCTCTACACCCACCAGGCCAGCCCGCTGCTGGTCGACGCGTTCCGCGAGGAGATGGACATCTCCGCCGAACAGGCGCCCGCGCACGTCCGCACGATCGGCAACACGGCGGCCGTCTCGACGATCGCCCTGCTGCACGCCGACCTCACCGCGGAAGCGATTGCTCCGCAGGAGGAGGTCTGCTTCTCGGTCGTCGGCTCCGGCCCGGAGCGCGGAGCGCTCATCGTTCCGGTGAGCTGACCTCAGACCACGGAACCGACGAACTCCGCCCAGGCGTCGGCCCCGAGGAGCAGCACGGGCCCGTCCGAGACCTTGCTGTCCCGGACGGGCACGATGCCGGGGACTCCGTCGGCCACTTCGACGCAGTCCCCGCCTTCGCCGTTGCTGTACGTGCTCTTACGCCAGCGGGCGGCGCCGATGAAGTCGTGCGCGACCTCGACACAGCTGCCGCCCTCGCCATTGCTGTAACTGCTCTTGTGCCAGCGGGCGTTGCTCAGGTCGAACTCGCGCATCGTCTGTGGTCCTCCGCCGCCGACTCGATCAGGGCGAGGGACGCCTCCGGCGACAGTGCGGCACCCCTGAGCAGATCGTATGCTCGCTGTGCCCGCTTCACCACCGCCGGGTCGTCGAGTAGGTCGCCCGAAAACGAGGTCTCTGTATAGAGGGTCGGCGGCGCGTCCTCGAACTCCATGAGCTTCAGCATCCCGAGCATGGAAGCGAACGCTCCCGCTGAGTACGGAACCACCAACACCAGCGCTTTCCGCTCCCGGGCCAGCGTGGCGATGTGCTCCAGTTGCTCGGCCATGGCCGCCGGCCCGCCGACAGGCGTACGCAGGGTGGCCTCGTGCAGGATCGCCCAATACTCGGGCCTTGTAGCGTCCTTGAGGATGCGCGCGCGTTCCAGTCGGGCGCCGACCTTCTCGGCCACGTAGTCGTCCGTGACGAACGGGTTGGCCGCGAGCGTGACCGCCTGCGCGTACGCGGCCGTCTGTAGCAGCCCCGGGATCACCGTCGGGGCGAACTCACAGATCTTCGTCGCCGTCCGCTCAAGCTCCACAACCTCCGCGAAGTAATCCGCGTAGCGTTTGTCGTCGATGAGCTTGCGCCAGGTACGCTCGAAAAAACCTGCGGTTTGTAGGACGTCGTCAATCCGCATCGCCACGTCCAACTGCGGCTTACGAATGGCCTGCTCGAACTGTCCGATGTAACCACCCGAGACGAAGACCATCGCCCCCAACTCCACTTGGGTTAACCCCGCCTCCTCCCGCCGCCGCTTCAACTCGGCCCCGAAGAACTCCCAAGCAGCCTGCCGCTGTGAACCATTGGCCATAACCGAACCGAACCCCCTTCAACTGCACCGTCGTTGCTGCGCCCAGAGCCTTCCGAGTGTAGGCACAACACGTCACCGTAGATGTGCGAAGAGTGAAACTCGATTAGCAAGGGGAGCACGGTGACGGCACGACAGACGGCACACTCGGCGGACTGCGTCGAAGAAGCGGAGGAAACTGTGAAGGAATTGCGGACGGCGTTGGAAAATGCCGGGATTACCTTGCCGACGCTCCGATTGGACGCCGCGAGTGTCGCCCGGGAAGTACCCCGTCCGCTCATCGAATTGGGGCGCTGCAGCGTCGAGACGGCGGCCCGGATCGCGGCGGCCCTGCGATGAACGACGTACGGCGGACGAAGTCGGGAAAGCCGGGACGGCCGGAGGTCGGCTCGTACGTCATGGACACCCGCACCGGGAAGGTGGGCCTGGTCATGGGCCACGAGGGTCCCTACGTCCAGCTGAGATCGTACGGCGGCGGCAGGGAGTGGGACGCGGCCCCGGACGGCCTGCGGCCGGCGACCCCGGCGGAACGCCTGAGCGCGGCCACGGCGTACGCGAACGCACGCAGTCGCGGTGAGGTCCCCTAAGGCCACCAGGCCCCCTGAGGGCCCTAGGGGCTGGACCCCCGTTCCGTACGCGACAATGACCCCATGAGCCTGTTCCGTGACGACGGTGTCGTGCTGCGCACCCAGAAGCTGGGTGAGGCCGACCGGATCATCACGCTGCTCACACGCGGTCACGGGCGCGTACGGGCCGTGGCCCGTGGGGTACGCCGGACCAAGTCCAAGTTCGGGGCCCGGCTCGAACCCTTCTCCCATGTCGACGTGCAGTTCTTCTCGCGGGGGAGCGACCTGGTCGGACGCGGGCTGCCGCTGTGCACGCAGAGCGAGACGATCGCTCCGTACGGTGGCGGCATCGTCACCGACTACGCCCGCTACACCGCAGGTACGGCCATGCTGGAGACGGCGGAGCGGTTCACGGACCACGAGGGCGAGCCCGCCGTACAGCAGTATCTGCTGCTCGTCGGCGCCCTGCGCACTCTCGCCCGCGCCGAGCACGAGCCCCACCTCATCCTCGACGCGTTCCTCCTGCGCTCCCTCGCCGTCAACGGCTACGCGCCCACCTTCAGTGACTGCGCGAGGTGTGGCATGGCGGGCCCGAACCGGTTCTTCTCGGTGTCCGCAGGGGGCTCCGTCTGCGTCGACTGCCGGGTGGCCGGCAGCGTCGTACCCTCTCCCCAGGCCCTCGAACTGCTCGGCGCGCTGCTGACGGGCGACTGGGAGACCGCGGACGCGTGCGAGCCGCGTTACGTCAGGGAGGGCAGCGGGCTGGTGTCCGCGTACCTGCACTGGCACCTGGAGCGCGGCCTGCGCTCCCTGCGCTACGTAGAGAAGAACTAGAAACAAGCACCGCAAGCAAGTAAGAGCAAGAGCAAGAGGGAGACGAGAAGCACATGGCCGTACGCGGAATCCTGGGGGGCAGGCGTCGTGAGTACAAGACGCCGGAACCGCACCCCTCCGGCGCCACCGCGCCGAAGCTCCCCGGCGAGCTCGTACCGAACCATGTGGCGTGCGTCATGGACGGCAACGGACGGTGGGCCAAGGAACGCGGCCTGCCGCGTACCGAGGGGCACAAGGTCGGCGAAGGCGTCGTCCTCGATGTCCTCAAGGGATGCCTGGAACTCGGCGTCAAGAATCTCTCCCTCTACGCCTTCTCCACCGAGAACTGGAAGCGGTCCCCGGAAGAGGTCCGCTTCCTCATGAACTTCAACCGTGACGTCATCCGTCGGCGGCGGGATGAAATGGACGAGCTCGGCATCCGGATTCGGTGGGTCGGGCGTATGCCCAGGATGTGGAAGTCCGTCGTACAGGAACTCCAGGTCGCCCAGGAGCAGACCAAGAAGAACGACGCCATGACGCTCTACTTCTGCGTCAATTACGGCGGTCGCGCCGAACTCGCCGACGCCGCCAAGGCGATGGCGCGTGATGTCGCCCTCGGCAAGCTCGACCCCGAGAAGGTCTCCGAGAAGACCATCCAGAAGTACCTCTACTACCCCGAC
Source organism: Streptomyces sp. NPDC002156 (assembly GCF_053593675.1). NCBI lineage: Bacteria > Bacillati > Actinomycetota > Actinomycetes > Kitasatosporales > Streptomycetaceae > Streptomyces > Streptomyces sp. NPDC002156. The sequence continues at coordinate 10,777 of NZ_JBSFDA010000243.1, forward strand.
ATGCCGGACGTCGACCTTTTCCTTCGGCCCAGTGGCGAGCAGCGGACTTCCAACTACCTGATCTGGCAGTCGAGTTACGCAGAGATGGTCTTCCAGGACGTGCTCTGGCCGGACTTCGACCGCCGCGACCTGTGGCGCGCCTGCGTCGAATTCGCCTCCCGTGACCGGCGGTTCGGCGGCGCGGTCCCGAATGAGCAACTGCTGGAAATGCAGCGGGACATGAAGGGCAACCCGGGGGCCTGAACGCCCCCCGGGGGGCATGGCCGGGTTCGGTGGGTCAGGGAACGAGCGTGAAACTCGCCCGGTAGACATGGCCCGGCGTGGGGGTGCCCCACGAGAAGCCGTGCCCCATGGTGAGAGTGCCCGTGTACCCGTCGGGATGGTCCACCCCGTGCATGGAGTAGCTGATGGTGTACGACACCGTGGCCGGAGTCGACCCCGACCACTCGTAGCAGCTGAGGATCTCCGGGAGTTCGTCGAAGTCCCTGACAGCCGTGGGGTTGTCCGGACTGAGGAAGATGTGGCGGATGTACTGCGGGTATATGGACCAGTCCTGGCAGATGACCTCGGTTGGCGGGACGGGGACCGAGGCGGCAGGGGTCGCCGCCGTCAACGGAATGCCGAGGGCGGCGACAACGGCCAGCGGGACAGCGGGTCTACGCATGTTCAGCTCCGTGGATAGGTCGACGGGCCACTCATTGTGACAACGCCCGCCGCCGTCCACAGGGCGGATTCGAGCCCCTTCCAGCTGACCTGATGACCCGTCAACTTCGCGCACTGCAAACCTGGTTGGCCGTGCCTGGCCGTGCCTGGCCAGGCACG
>NZ_JBSFDA010000244.1:0-11481 GCF_053593675.1 Streptomyces sp. NPDC002156
GGGGTTCGGGGGCGGAGCCCCCGAGGATGGGACGGGTAGGGGCGGCGGGGGCGAAAAACTACCGCCCCGCCTCCTTGGACACCAACGCCACCGCCTCGTCCACGTCGTCCGTGACGTGGAACAGCATCAGGTCCTTCTCCGAGGCCTTGCCCTGGGCGATGAGTGTGTTCTTGAGCCAGTCGATCAGGCCGCCCCAGTACTCACTCCCGAACAACACGATCGGAAAGCGCGTCACCTTCTGCGTCTGGACCAGGGTCAGCGCCTCGAAGAGTTCGTCCAGGGTACCCAGCCCGCCGGGCAGCACCACAAAACCCTGCGCGTACTTCACGAACATCATCTTGCGGACGAAGAAGTAGCGGAAGTTGAGGCCGATGTCGACGTAGGGGTTCAGCCCCTGCTCGAAGGGCAGTTCGATGCCCAGCCCCACCGAGACGCCCTTCGCCTCGCACGCCCCCTTGTTCGCCGCCTCCATCGCCCCGGGCCCACCACCCGTGATCACCGCGAACCCGGCCTCCACCAGACCCCGGCCGAGGCGGACCCCCGCCTCGTACTCCGGTGAGTCCACCTTCGTACGCGCCGAGCCGAACACGCTGATCGCGGGCGGGAGTTCGGCCAGCGTGCCGAAGCCCTCGATGAACTCCGACTGGATGCGCAGCACCCGCCAGGGGTCCGTGTGGACCCAGTCGGAGGGACCGCCCGCGTCGAGGAGACGCTGGTCGGTGGTGCTCGCCTGGACCTGCCCGCGCCTGCGCAGCACCGGTCCGAGCCGCTGCTCCTCCGGTGGCTGCTTGCTGCCCTCGGGGTTGCCGGTAGCCATGGCCGCTCCCTTCCTCCGCTTGCTGTGGTTCCACCTCAGCGTAGATCTCCGCCGGTTACGGACGGGGGACGTGAGCATGTCCGCCGTGAAGCGCCGCCCCGGCCTTCCTGTGTGGTCAGGACGTCAGCCAGGCCCGCAGTCGTTCCTCGCCCGCCAGGATCTTTCCGGTTTCCACCCGTTCGTCCCGCTTGTGCGCCAAGTGCGGGTTCCCAGGGCCGTAGTTGACGGCCGGGATGCCGAGCGCGCTGAAGCGCGACACGTCCGTCCAGCCGTACTTGGGCTGCGGGGTACCGCCCACCGCCTCGATGAAGGCTGCCGCCGCGGGGTGCGAGAGACCCGGCAGGGCCGCGCCGCTGTGGTCGTCCACCACGAACTCCGTCACCCCGCAGTCCGCGAAGACCTCCCGCACGTGCGCCAGCGCCTCCTCCTCCGAACGGTCCGGCGCGTAGCGGAAGTTGACCGTCACCACGCACTCGTCGGGGATGACGTTGCCCGCCACCCCGCCCCCGATCCGGACCGCGTTGAGCCCCTCCCGGTACTCCAGGCCGTCGATCACCGGGTAACGCGGCTTGTACGAGGCCAGCTTGGCCAGGATCGGGGCCGCCGCGTGGATCGCGTTGGAGCCCATCCAGCTGCGCGCCGAGTGGGCGCGCTCGCCCGCCGTCTTCAGCAGCACCCGCAGCGTGCCCTGGCAGCCGCCCTCCACCTGGCCGTCGGACGGTTCGAGGAGTACCGCGAAGTCGCCCTCCAGCCACTCCGGGTGGGCCTCGGCGACATGCCTGAGGCCGTTCAGCTCGGCCGCGACCTCTTCCTGGTCGTAGAAGACGAACGTGAGGTCCCGGTTCGGCGCCGGCACCGTGGCCGCGATCCGCAGCTGCACCGCGACCCCCGACTTCATGTCGCATGTCCCGCAGCCCCACAGAACGCCGTCCTCGTCGAGCCGCGAGGGGACGTTGTCGGCGATCGGGACCGTGTCGATGTGGCCGGCCAGGATCACGCGTTCCGCGCGGCCCAGGTTCGTCCGGGCGACGACGTTGTTGCCGTACCGCTCGACCGTGAGGTGCGGCAGGGCGCGCAGAGCCGTCTCGATCGCGTCCGCGAGGGGCTTCTCGCTGCCGCTCTCCGAGGGGAAGTCGACGAGCCACGCGGTCAGGCGAGCGGCGTCCAGCGTGAGGTCAAGCGGTGTATCGGCCATGCCGACGACCCTAACGCGCCGCCCGGTCACGCCACCGCACAGCGCGGGAACAGCACCGGCACAGCACGGGCAGCGCCCCACACCGTCCCCTCAGCCCCTTCCGATGACCCTCCGACCTCCCTCCTCATCGAACACGGAAACCGCGGACCCTACTCTCCAGTACCTTGTACGGATGCCGGAGCCGTCCCCTCACCGCAAGCGTCGTGGCCGCCTCCTCCGTCGTGGGGCGTCCTTCCTGGTCCTGCTCGCCGTCGCGGGCTATCTCGCGGTGCAGTACGTCACCGGCGGGACCGGAGATCCGGCCTGCGAGGTCGTCTCGGCCGACGGCGACGGAACCGCGTACGAGTTCACGCCCGAGCAGGCGGTCAACGCGGCGACGATCACCGCGGTCGGCACCGCGCGCGGGCTGCCCGAACGGGCCGTGGCCATCGCGCTGGCGACCGCCCTCCAGGAGTCGGGACTGCGCAACATCACCCATGGCGACCGGGATTCACTGGGCCTGTTCCAGCAACGCCCCTCGCAGGGCTGGGGCACCGAGAAGGAGATCCTGGACCCGACCTACTCGGCGGGCGAGTTCTACGAGCATCTCGTCAAGGTCTCCGGCTATGAGCGCCTCCCGCTCACCGTGGCCGCGCAGCGCGTGCAGCGCAGCGGCTACCCGGAGGCGTACGCGAAGCACGAGCCGGACGCCACGCTGCTGGCGGCGGCCCTGACCGGCCGCGCGGCGGCCACCCTGACCTGCCAGGGCCGCCTGGACACCACCCCGACCGGCGGCCCGGACGCCGTACGGGCGGCGCTCGTACGGGACTTCGGCCGCGATGTGCTCGCCGTGGCCGCTGCGGAGGTGGGCCGCAAGGCCGCCGCCACCCCCACGCCCTCGCCCTCCTCGACCCCCGACTCCACCGTGACGCTTCCGGTGCCCTCGGACACCGACACGGCCGCCGGGACGACGGTCGAGCAGCGCGGCTGGCAGCTGGCGCACTGGGCGGTGGCCAACTCCTCCGCGCTGCACATCGAGAACGTCACGTACGCGGGCCGCCGCTGGACGGCAGGCAACACCGACAGCGAGTGGCGCCCGGTCGGCACGGAGAAGGACACGAAGGCTGTCCGGATCGTCACCGCGCGGTAGTACGGGCAGGAGTGCGGGGAGTCCCCCGTACGGGTTACTCCTGCCGGGTCCCGGCAGGACTCCGCCCGGGTTTTCGCCGAGTCACCCCCACATCCGCCCACTGTCCGTCACAACCCTTGCGAACAAAGGGCTGTAACGCGTCGCAAGCATTCACCCGACTTTCGGACCGGGTGGCCTTTGCCCGTTTTTATCCGCAGGCGATAATGCGACGCATTGCCAACTCTTTACATTCGGGCGCCGCAACCTTCAGGGGCCTTCGAGCGGTAGTCACTGCGTCCGAGTCCGGACGATCAACAGTCAACCGACACTCAGGAGCATCATGTCCCTCCCCCTGACCCGCCGGATCGCCCGTGCTGCGCTGCTCGTCGCAGCGGGAGCGGCAGCCGGGGTCGGTGCGGCCGGTTCCGCCAGCGCGGCGCCCGCCGGGCTGCCGGCCACCCCGAACCTCGGCGGTCTGACCGCCTTGGACACGGCGAACGTCGACGCGGTCACGCAGGCCGTGCCGACGACGGCCGGCGGTGACGTCCTCGGCGACACCGCGAAGACCGCGACGAAGGGCGGCCTGCCGACGGACGCGCTCCCGACGAAGGGCCTGCCGGGCGCCGGCCAGCTGCCCCTGCAGGGCCTGCCGCTGGGCTGACCCGAGCGCGGTGACCAGGTGATGGCGGAGGGGCCCGGGGATCTTTCCCCGGGCCCCTCCGTCGTACAGCAGCAATGGCCCCCTACAGACCCTCTACAGGCGCGCGGCCGCCGCAGCCACCCGCTCGTCCGTCGCCGTCAGGGCCACGCGGACGAAGGTCTCGCCCGCCGTGCCGTAGAAGTCGCCCGGTGCGACCAGGATGCCCAGGTCGGCGAGGTGGGCGACGGTGTCCCAGCAGGACTCCCCGCAGGTGGCCCACAGGTAGAGGCTGGCCTCGCTGTGCTCGATGCGGAAGCCGTGACGCACCAGGGCCTCGCGCAGGGCCGTACGACGGGCCGTGTACCGCTCGCGCTGCTCGGCCACGTGTGTGTCGTCGCCGAGGGCGGCCACGACCGCCGCCTGGGTGGGCGCCGAGGTCATCATGCCGCCGTGCTTGCGGATCTGGAGGAGCGGGCCGAGGACTTCCGGGTCACCGGCGAGGAACGCCGCCCGGTAGCCGGCGAGGTTGGAGCGCTTGGAGAGGGAGTGGACGGACACGATCCCCTCGTACGATCCGCCGCACACGTCCGGGTGGAGCACGGAGACCGGGTCGGCCTCCCAGCCCAGTTCGATGTAGCACTCGTCGGAGAAGATCAGCACGCCGTGCTCGCGGGCCCAGGCGACCGTCCGGGTCAGCTCCTCCTTGCTCAGCACCCGGCCCGTGGGGTTCGAGGGCGAGTTGAGCCAGAGGAGTTTGAGGTTGGTGGGGTCCAGGTCCGTCGGGTCGTCGTAGATCTCGTACTCGGCGCGGGCCAGGCGGGCGCCCACCTCGTACGTCGGGTAGGCGAGACGCGGGTAGGCGACCTTGTCGCCCGGGCCCAGGCCCAGCTGCGTGGGAAGCCAGGCAACCAGTTCCTTGGAGCCGACGATCGGCAGGACGTGGCGGTGGGTGATGTCCCGGGCGCCGAGGCGTCGCTCGACCCAGCCGGTGAGCGCGTCGCGCAGCTCGGGCGTGCCCCAGACGGTCGGGTAGCCCGGGGAGTCGGCCGCCGCGACCAGCGCTTTCTGGATCAGCTCGGGGACCGGGTCGACCGGCGTGCCGACCGACAGGTCGACGATGCCGTCCGGGTGCGCGGCGGCCGTCTTCTTGTACGGCTCCAGCTTGTCCCAGGGGAAGGTGGGGAGGCGGTCGGAGACTGCGGAGGACACGATTACTGGCTCACTTTCGTACGTACGGCAAACGCCTCGGTCCCGTACGGCGATCATGATCAAGGCGATCAGGCCGTACGGGACCGAGGCGGCGCGGGCTCTGCGGGCCGCTCTCAGCCGTTCTGCGGCGGCAGCGCGGCGATGAAGGAGTGATCGCGTTCGATCAGTCCCAGCTTGCTGGCGCCGCCGGGCGAGCCGAGTTCGTCGAAGAACTCGACGTTCGCCTTGTAGTAGTCCTTCCACTCCTCCGGAGTGTCGTCCTCGTAGAAGATCGCCTCGACCGGGCAGACCGGCTCACAGGCTCCACAGTCGACGCATTCGTCCGGGTGGATGTACAAGGACCGGGAGCCCTCGTAGATGCAGTCGACCGGGCACTCCTCGATGCACGCCTTGTCCTTGACGTCGACACAAGGCTGCGCGATGACGTAGGTCACGCTGTCGTTCCTCCTCGATAGGGCGCTGGCGAGCCGTCTTCAGGCCCCGCCACCTGGCGCGCGGGAGCGCGGCGTCGTCGATGCCCACGCCTAGTATCTCCGTTCCTAGGCATGATCCATACAGGAGGGGTGAACTGACCTGTGGAAATCTCTGCTCTCGGCCGCCTCGAGGTCCGTATCACCGCTGCTGACGTGGGCAAACGTGTCTCCGTTCGACGGCTGAACGAAGAAGCCACCGATAGTGAGAAGTTCACCGACACGGTGGGTGTTCTCACATCATGGGACGAAGTCGCGGGTGTGCTTCTGATCACACGGCGCGACGGCGAGCGCGTCCGCATCGCGGCAGCGTCCCTGGTCGCGGGCAAAGTGGTCCCGGCGGCCCCCGCCCGCCGGCGCGGTCCCGCCGCCTCGTACGAGGAGCTGGCGCGGGTCTCCGCGCGGTCCTGGCAGCCCGTGGAGAGCGAGCGTCTCGGTGAGTGGGAGCTGCGGGCGGCCTCCGGGTTCACGCGGCGCGCCAATTCCGTACTGCCGCTCGGCGACCCCGGCCTCCCGCTCGACGAGGCGCTGACCGCCGTACGCCGCTGGTACGCCGATCGGGGCCTCCCCGCGTACGTCCAGACCGCGACCGGCGCCGAGGGTACGCAGGAGCTGCTGTGCGCGGAGCTGGAGGAGCGCGGGTGGACGCGTGAGGTGACGGCCGAGCTGTGGGTCGGGGGGCTGGCGCCCGTCGCCGACCGGGGGGACCCGGACGGGGTCGTGCTGTCGCGGGAGGCCGACGAGGCGTGGCTCGCCCGGTATCACCGCAAAGGTGTGAGTGAGGTGGCGCTCTCGGTCCTGCGGAGCGGGCCGTCGGTGTGGTTCGCGACCGTGCCCGGGGGTGCGGGCGAGCCGCCCGCCGCCATTGGGCGGTGTGTCGTGGACGGGCGGTGGGCCGGGTTCGGGGCGGTCGAGGTGGACCCCGGCCGACGGCGGCAGGGGCTGGCCACGGCTGTCATGGCCGCGTTGGCCGGGCGGGCCCTTGAGGAGGGGGCGTCGGCCGCCTGGCTCCAGGTGGAGGCCGACAACGCGGGGGCGCGGGCGCTGTACGCCGGGACGGGATTCGGAGCGCATCACTCCTACCACCACTATCGATCGGTGTGAGAGGGCACGGGCCTGGTATGCGTTTCCCTCATCCTCCGCCGTATCCCCCGGGACCCGAACGATCCACCGAGTTGCGCAGGCTCTTCGCCGACGAAGCCCGGTCCGAGCGGCCCGATCTGACGACGCTGTGCCTGCTGATGGGCGGGGTCGCGGACCGGGCGCTGGACGAGGCCGGTGTCGACGCCGTCCAGATGGAACTCGACCGGCTGGCCGGGCAGTTGCCGTTCCGGCCGGGCGGTCCGCGGTCCTGGGCGACGGCGCTGCACGAGCTGTTGGGCGAGCGTCTCGGCTTCCGGGGCAGCCCGGCCGACTATCAGCGGCTGGAGTCCTCGCTGCTGCACGAAGTGGTGGTACGGCGGCGGGGGTTGCCGATTCTGCTGTCCGTGCTGTGGATGGAGGTCGCGCGGCGGGCGGGGGCGCCGGTGTACGGGGTCGCGCTGCCCGGGCACTTCGTCGTGGGCTTCGGGCCCGTCGACCAGCAGGTGCTGGCCGATCCCTTCGACGGGGGGCGGGTGTTGAGCGGGGGCGACGCGGAGCTGCTGGTGGCCGGGGCGACCGGGGAGGCGTTGGATCCGTCGATGCTGGTGCCGGCGGATCCGTTGGATGTGGTGCTGCGAGTACTGAACAACATTCGGGCGTGGGCGGCGGCGCGGCCGGAGCGGTCGGAAGTGTCGTTGTGGGCGGTGGAGTTGGCGCTGCTGTTGCCTTCGCATCCGGCTCGACTGCGGTACGAGCGAGCTCAGTTGCTGGTGGGGCGGGGGGAGTTCCTGGTGGGGGCGGCCGAGTTGGAGGGGTATGCGGAGGTTGTCGAGGCGGTGGATGAGGCGGGGGCCGAGCGGGTCCGGGGGCAGGCTCGGGCGGCTAGGGCTCGGTTGAACTGAGGTAGCGGTTGTGGTTGCGGCTCGGGGGCGGGTGCGGGCCCGGTGGGGGCTGGTCGCGCAGTTCCCCGCGCCCCTAGGGGGTTGCCCGCAGCCTTCGTTGAAAGCCAAGCCGCTTCCCCGCAGGCCTAGGGGGTTGCCCGCGGCCCTCGTTGAAAGCCGGGCCGCCTCCCCGCAGGCCTAGGGGGTTGCCCGCGACCCTCGTTGGAAACCGGGCCGCCTCCCCGCAAGCCTAGGGGGTTGCCCGCGACCCTCGTTGAAAGCCGGGCCGCCTCCCCGCAGGCCTAGGGGGTTGCCCGCGGCCCTCGTTGGAAGCCGGGCCGCCTCCCCGCAGGCCTAGGGGGGTGTAGCGGGGAAATCCGGGTGCGGACCGGCGCCCCGATAGGGGCGCGGGGAACTGCGCGATCAGCCCCCACCGGGCCCGCGGCGGTCCTCGAAGCTCAGCCGCCCCCCCCTACAGCCAGCCCTTCTCCCTCGCGATCCGTACCGCCTCCGTTCTGTTCCGGGCCGTCAGCTTTTGGATCGCTGTGGACAAGTAGTTGCGGACCGTCCCCTGGGACAGATGCAGAGTCGTCGCCAGCTCGGCGTTCGTCGCGCCGTTCGCCGCCGCGCGCAGCACCTCGCGTTCGCGGTCCGTCAACGGGTTGGCGCCGTCCGCCAAGGCCGCTGCCGCCAACGTCGGGTCGATGACCCGCTCCCCCGCCAGCACCTTGCGTACCGCTTCCGCCAGTTGGGCGGCCGGGGCGTCCTTGACCAGGAAGGCGTCGGCGCCGGATTCCATGGCGGCGCGGAGATAGCCGGGGCGGCCGAAGGTCGTGAGGACGACCAACTTCAGGGACGGGAAGTCCCTGTGGAGCTGGGCCGCCGCCTCGATGCCCGTGGCGCCCGGCATCTCGATGTCCAGGAGGGCCACGTCGAGGTCGGCGTGGGTGCGGGCGGCGGCCAGCACCTCGTCGCCGCGTGCCACTTGGGCGACGACCTCGATGTCGGGCTCCAGACCGAGCAGCGCGGCCAGCGCCTCGCGGACCATCGACTGGTCCTCCGCCAACAGGACCTTGATCATGCGGCTCATGGACCGGATCCTACGTCCGTGGGAGACGGAGACGGGTTCGCCGGGACCCTCGCCACCAGGCGGAAGCCCTGCTTCGTACGGGCCGTCTCCAGGGAGCCGCCCGTCTTCTCCAGACGTTCCGCGAGGCCCGTCAGACCGTTGCCCGGTGTTCCGGGTGAGCCGTCGCCCTTGCCGTTGTCCTCGACCGACAGTTCGATGACCGGGCCCTCCAGGGTCTGCCTGCTCAGCACCTCCACCCTGCAGCGCAGGGCCCCGCTGTGCCGTACGACGTTCGTCACCGCCTCGCGCAGCGCCCAGGCGAGGGCGGCCTCCGCCTCCTCCTCGATGTCGGTCTCCGTGGCGCTCGTCGGCAGGTCGGCCGTGATGCCCGCCGCCGTCAACGCGACCTTCGCGCCCGCCAGTTCACCGGCCAGGCGGGGGCGCCGGTAGCCGCTCACCGCCTCGCGTACGTCCACCAGTGCCTGGCGGCTCACCTTCTCGATGTCGGCCACCTGGAGGGCCGCCTTCTCGGGGTGGGCGGGGAGCATCCGGCCCGCCAGCTCGCTCTTGAGAGTGATCAACGACAACGAATGCCCGAGCAGGTCGTGCAGGTCCCTCGCCAGGCGCAGGCGCTCCTCGTTGGCCGCCAGCTGGGCGACCGTGGCCCGGGCCTCGCGCAACTCGATCGTCGTACGCACGAGTTGGCGTACGCCCATCATGGCGCCGCCGCCGAGCAGGGCCGGGATGAGGAGCCCGGCCAGGTAGAAGTGGCCGCCGGGGACCGCCAGGGCGACCGCCGTCATCAGGGCCGACACCGCCACGATCGCCCAGCGGGCCATGCGCGTCGGCAGGGCGGCGCCGGACGCGGTGGACACGTACACGAACAGGACCAGCCACTCGCGGCCCAGGGTGAGGGACAGGAGGGTCGACTGGGCCGCGAGGACCGCCAGGGAGCCAATGACCAGGCGGTTCGTCTCGCCGCGGCCCGTGCGGAAGACCATGGCCACATACCAGGCCACGAACACCACCAGGCCCAGCCAGCCGAGGAGCCGTACGCCCGTGCTGTGGCCGCCGTGCAGGAGGTCGCTGACCGGTGCGCTCAGGTAGACGAGCCAGATGCCGATCCACAGGGACTTCACGACCCGCTGTCTGCGGGTCGTGGGGCGCTGTCCGATGCCGACGCTGCTCACGCCTTCAGCGTGTCCTTCCGGTACAGCCAGGCCGCGCCGCCCGCGAAGAGGACGAACGAGACGGCCAGGATCGCCACGTCCTTCGCCTGCGGGGCGTTGCCCAGCTCGATGGACTGTCCCAGGGCAGCGTACGCGTGCGTGGGCAGCCACTTCGCGATGTCCTGCAGCCAGTCGGGGAAGCTCGTCGTCGGCATCCAGAGGCCGCCGAGCATGGACAGGCCGAAGTAGACGATCATCGTGATCGGACGGACCGCGTCCCCGCTCGCCAGATAGCCGAGGGCGACTCCCAGGGCCGCGAAGACCAGGCTGCCCACCCAGATCGTCCCGGTGAGCGCCAGCCACTTCCAGGCGTCCAGGTGGACGTCCTTCACCGCCGCCGCGACGACGAAGACGACCACGATCGACGGGAGGCTGATCACGGCCGCGCTCGCCGTCTTGGCGAGGACATAGCCGCGGCCGGGGAGGGTGGTCAGGCGCAGCTGCCTCACCCAGCCGCTCTCGCGCTCCTTGGCGATGCGCTCGCTGTTGCCCATCAGTACGGCCGTCAGGGCGCCGAAGGAGGCCATGGCGACCATGTAGAAGGTGGGGAGGGTGAGTTCCGTGCCCGTCACCTTCGTGGTGCTGTCCGCGCTGCCCGCTATCAGGAGGAACAGCGCCGAGGGGTAGATCACCGAGAAGAAGAGGAACCTGCGGTTGCGCAGGGCCCGGGTGATTTCGAGGCGGATGAGGTCGTTCATGAGGTGCGCGCCTCCTCGGCCGCGGCGGTGAGGGTGACGAACGCCTGCTCCAGGCCCAGGCCGGCCACTTCGAGGTTGCGGGGGTAGAGGCCGAGGCCGTACAGGGCGTGGACGGTCGCGTCGGCGTCGGAGGACTGGATGCGGACCGTCTGGCCGGACAGGTCGAGGGAGGTGAGGAAGGGCAGGCTCCGGAGCGCCGCTTCCTCGGCCGGGCTCTCCGGCACGAACTCCAGGTCGAAGGAGATCCGGCGGGCGCCCGCCTTCGCCTTGATCTCGGCGGCCGTGCCGTCGGCCAGCAGGCGGCCCCGGTGCAGGACGAGGACGCGGTCCGCTATCGCGTCCGCCTCCTCCAGGTAGTGGGTGGCGAACAGGACCGTACGGCCCTGGTCCGCCTGCTCGCGCATGGTCGCCCAGAAGGACTGGCGGGCGGTGACGTCCATGCCGGTCGTGGGCTCGTCCAGGACGATCAGGGCGCTGTCCCCGGCCGTGGCGAGCGCGAACCGGACGCGCTGTTCCTGGCCCCCGGACAGCTTGTTGACCTTGCGGTCGGCGAACTGGGTGATCCCGGCCCGGGAGAGAACCTCGCCGACCGGGAAGGGGCGCGGGTGCAGGGCGCAGGCCAGCGTGACCAGCTCACGGACGGTGACCTCGTCCATCAGGCCGCCACTCTGGAGCATGGCGCCGACATGCCCGCCGACGATGGCGTCCCGGGGGCTGCGCCCGAGAACGCGGACCGTACCGCTGTCGGGCTGCTTGAGACCGAGAAGCAGATCGAGGGTGGTCGACTTGCCGGCGCCGTTGGGGCCCAGGAGGGCCACGGTTTCGCCGGGGCGGAGGGTGAGCGTGAGCCCGTCGACGGCCCGTACCTCGCCGTAGCTCTTGGTGACCTGGTCGAACGCGACCACTGGGGTGGTTTCCATGGGGTCCATGGCATCCATCGTGGCTGCGGGGCCGGTCCGCCCGGCAGTGCCGACGGTCCTGACTCCCGGATGACAGATGTCATGCCCCGCGCCCCTTGAGGGGCGCGGGGCCGCATCTATCTGCGGCTCCGCCGCGGGGCGCGACCAGCCCCCACCGGCCCG